>JBDHVF010001031.1:0-3100 GCA_039809605.1 Polyangiales bacterium
GACGGCACCTCTCGAGCAACGCGTAGCCCCGCGAAGCGGGGCGGCCGCACGATATTGCCCGGAGTGAGGCGGTGAAACCGAGCCCATGGAGCTACGCCGAACTCCGGCGCGGGCGCCGCGTATCACACGCGTCGGGTCCCCGCTCTAACCGGGCGCCACGCGCTCGAGCAGGTCGGCGAGGGCGTCGAACTCGAAGGGCTTCTCGATCCAGCGGCCGGGCGACGCGTCGAGCACGCGGCTCGCGCGCTCGGTGAACGCGCCGCCGGTCATGAACACCACGCGCTCGCGCAGCGCCGGGCGGTTGCGCTCGATCCAGTCGTAGAGGTCCATGCCCGTGACCTCGGGCATGAGCAGGTCGCAGAGCACGAGGTCCCACGCGCCGTCGGCCGTGAGCACGTCGCGGCCCTCGCGCCCCGTCGCCGCCGTGACCACGTCGTAGCGCGACGAGAGCAGCGCCTGGAGCACCGTGCGCATGTTGCGCTCGTCTTCGACCAGCAGCAGGCGCTGGCGGCGGCGGGGGGGCGACGACGGGCGCGGCGGGGGGGGGGGCGCGGGCTCGGGCGTGGCGCCCGCCGCGGGGAGCACCACCGTGAACGCGCTGCCCGCGCCGAGCACGCTCTCGACCTCGATGCGCCCGCCGAACGACGTGACGATCGAGTGGCAGATCGAGAGCCCGAGGCCCGTGCCCTTGCCCGGCGCGCGCGTGGTGAAGAACGGGTCGAAGAGCCGCGCCACGTTCTCGGGCGCGATGCCCACGCCGTCGTCGCGCACCTCGACGCGCACCTCGCCGGCCCCCTCGGTCACCGCCACGCGCACCTCGTGGCGGTCGGCGTGCCCCTCGGGGATGGCGTGCGCGGCGTTCATCAAGAGGTTGAGGAACACCTGCGTGAGCCGGGCCTCGTTGGCGTGCACCCGCGGCACGTCGGCGACCTCGCGCACCACCCGCGCGCGCAGGCGCAGCTCGTGGGCCGAGAGCTTGAGCGCGGCGTCGACCGCGGCGCCCACGTCGACGCGCGCGATGTCGTCTTGAAACGACCCCGCGAAGGTGCGCAGGTCGCGCACGATGCGCTGCACGCGGCGCGCGCCGTCGATGGCGTCGTCGACCGCGCGGCGCAGCGAGGGGTCGCCGCCCTCGCGCATGCCCTCGGCGACGCGCTCGAGGTTGAGCAGCGCGTAGGCCAGGGGGTTGTTGATCTCGTGGGCGACGCCCGCGGCGAGCATCCCCACGCTGGCGAGCCGCTCGCTCTGCGCGAGGCGGGCCTGGAGGCGCTCGCGCTCGGTCACGTCGCGCCCCACCACGACCACCGAGGGCTCGCCGTCGAAGCGCAGCGGCAGCGCGACCACCTCGGCGAGGTACGAGCTCCCGTCGCGGCGCAGGAGGCGCTCGCGCTGCATCGACGCGGCGACGCCCGTGTCGAGCATCGTGCGGATGCGCCGGAGCACGACGGCGCGATCCTCGGGGTGCACCATGTCCATCACGGGCGTGCCGAGAAAGTCCTCGAGGCGCTCGTAGCCGCTGCCGATCGCGGCCGTGGCGTTGGCGTACACGATGCGCCCGCCGCGGTGCACCACGACCGCGTCGGGCAGCACGTCGAGCAGGGCGCGGAAGGTCTCCTCGGCGCGGCGGGCGGCGGCCTCGGCCTCGCGGCGCGCGGTCACGTCGCGCACGATGCTGAAGAGGCGCCCGTCGTCGGTGCGCGTGGCCGAGATCTCCGCGAGGAAGGTCGTGCCGTCGCCGCGCAGCATGCGCCGCTCGGAGAGGAACGGCTGCCCGGTCTCGATGCGCGCCAGGGCCAGGGGGTGCTGCGCGAGGTCGTCGGGCGCGACCAGATCGCGGATGTGCGCGCCGACGATCCGCTCGCGGGGGCGGCGCAGCATCTCGCACCCGCGGCGGTTCACGTCGAGGTAGACCCCCTCGGCGCTCGCCACGAAGATCGCGTCCGACGCCTGGTCCATCCACGAGCGAACGAGCGACCAGGGCGTTTGATCAGCGGAGCTCGTCGGCATCACCGTCCTCGTGGAATCTACCGCGCGGCGAGGCGCCCGGCGGTACGTTCGATGCTCCTCGCCGTGCCGAGGGTGAGCGCCCTCGAAAGGATGAAAACCGCTCCATGCGCGCCTCTTCGCTGCCTCTCGTGCTGCTCGCGCTCGCCGCGTGCGACGCGTCGCGGGGCGCCGACGCGGGCGCCGACGTCGTCGTGCCGGTCGACGCCGACGCGGCCTCCGACGTCGAGCCCGACGTGACGTCCGACGTGATGCCCGACGTGATGCCCGACGTCGCGCTCGACGTGATGCCCGACGCGCGCCCCGACGTCGAGCCCTTCTGCGACGTGCCCGGGGTCTATACCTACGGGCTCGACGGCGGCTTCGTGGCATTCCACGAGTCGGCGCTCATCGAGCCCGGGAGGCGGTTCACGTATACCCGCACGCCTGTGGGAGCCCTCGACGCGGGCGCGCGGACGTGCACCACGATGATCGACTACTGCGGCACGAGCGACGGCGGCGCGGTCGACACGCTCGCGGTCATCAACGCCCTCAACGACCCCGACGTGATGGCCGCCTTCGCCGACCAGGCGAGCACGCTCTACGGCCGCGACGCGCGCCCGTCCGACGGCCAGGTGTTCGCGGTGCGCCGCGGCGACGGGAGGCACTTCGAAGTGGGCTACGAGTGCGGCGGCGCCGCGGGGTGCCGCGCGATCCCCTCGGGCCTCGCGCGGCTGCGGACGGTGCTCTCGGACCTTCAGACCCAGCAGCTCGCGCGCCCCGAGTGCGCGGGCGCGCGGCCGTAGATCAGAACGTCGCCTCGGGGCCCGGGCGGTCGGCGGGCACGAGCTGCGCCTCGCGGGTGACGTTCACGCGCGCGAGGCGCACGCGCTCGCCCGTGAGCACGAAGGGGATCGTGCGCGTCTGGTCGAGCGCGCGGATCGTCACGCGCCCCTGGATCACGCGCCGCGACGGCGCCGCGCGCACCAGCTCGATCACGTGGTCGCCGGTGGCGAGGCGCGAGAGGCCCAGCGCCTCGCCCGCGCCGCCCGTCGCCTGCCGCGCCGTCACGCCCGCGCGGCCGCCCTGCCACGAGAGCCGCACGCCGCGGGGGTCC
>JBDHVF010001032.1:0-3097 GCA_039809605.1 Polyangiales bacterium
TCCACTGCGTGTCGACGCAGCTCGCGCCGCACGCGGTCTCGCCGCCGTCGCACACGGGCGCGTCGACGGTCACCACGTCCGCGGGCGCGTCGGGGGCGCCGTCGTCGATCGCCGCGTCGAACACGTCGGACGCGTCGCTCAGGGGCTCCGCGCTCGCGTCGGTCGCGTCGGTCGCATCCGTCGCATCCGTCGCGTCGGTCGAGTCCATCGCGTCGGGGGTGTCCATCGCGTCGGCGGCGTCGACGACCTCGGGCGCGTCCATCGCGTCGGCCGCGTCGGGCGCGTCGAGCGCCGCGTCGGGCGAGCCGCTGCCGCCCACGACGGGGCGCGAGCCCGTGCACGCCCCCACGAGCGCGAGCGTCAGCCATGGGGTCCAGGAGGCGCGGGGCGTCGTCACGACGACGGCGATCGTATCCGCTTCGCGCGCGCGAGCGCTACGGGAAGGGCCACGGAGGGAGCGGGGCGCCGTCGATCCACGCGCGCAGCGAGGCGAGGGCGCGCGCGCGCAGCCCGCCGTCGGGCGCGCAGAGCTCCGAGCGCGTGACGGTGGTCGCACGAGGCGCGGACCCGCGGGCGTCGAGGCAGCGCCCGCGGGCGCGGTCGAGGGTGCCTTCCCAGAGGGCGCGCGCGTCGTCGAGGTCGACGGCCACGAGCGCGGCGACCTCGTCGGGGTGCGGCGCGAACGCGTCGAGCTCACGGTCGGTGCGCGTGGCGTACACGTCGATCACCTCGCGGTCGCAGCCGCCGTCGGGCAGCGGGAGCACCTTCGCGGCGCGCCCGAGCCAGCGCACCTGCGAGGCCGTGACCCGGAGCCCGACCTCCTCGTCGGCCTCGCGCAGCGCGTCGTCGGGCGACTCGCCCGCGCCGAGGTGACCCGCCACCGACACGTCGAGCCGGCCGGGCCAGGTGTCCTTCGCGGCGCTGCGCCGTTGCAGGAGCACCCACGGGCGCGCCCCCGTGGCGTTCACCACCCACAGGTGGATCGCGCGGTGCCAGTCGCCGTCGCGGTGCACGTCGGCGCGGCGCTTCGTGCGGCCCAGGGGACGTCCCTCGCCGTCGACGAGGTCGAAGCGCTCGTCGGGGTCCTGCGCGCTCACCGCGCGACGCAGCCGTACGACGCGCTCGAGAGCCCGAGCGGCAGGCAGCGCTCCTGGGGGTTGCAGTCGCGGTCGCTCGCGCAGCCCATGCGCTGCACCTGCTGGGCCCACTGCCCGATGTGGTTGCCCGAGCCCATGTCCTGAAACGGAAGCCAGAAGGCCGTCGCGCTGGGGTCGCCCGCGCGGTTCGGGCGAAAGGCCGCCATCCAGAGCTGCGCGGTGCGCATGTCGGCCGCGCGCGTCTGCTGCCGGAGCCGCAGGCCGTAGTCCCTCTTCGACGAGAAGGTGATCCACAGCATCGGCTCGCCCTGCCAGAGCTGGAGGAAGGGCGCGAACTTCGGCCACGAGTTCCCGAGGTCTCCGTCGCCGTCGGCGGCGGCGAGGCGCACCGGGGCGCCGCCCGACGCGCGCACGGCCCACAGGTGCGCGTCGATGGCGTTGTACGACGTGCCGCCGCTGCGGTTGAAGACCACCCACTGATCGTCGGGCGCGAAGCTCGGGTAGTAGTTGTTCTCGCTGCTCGCCGCGTTGACGAGCGTGGTGGGCGCCGTGAAGGCGGCGCCCGTCCACTGCATGAGCATCAGGTCGCCGGGCGGACCGTGGCCCGGCTGGCCGAAGAGCGCGAGGCCGCTGCGCTGGCGAGAGAAGACCACCGAGCGGCCGTTGCGCGACCAGTCGGGCATCGATCCCCGGTTGTCGGCGGGCAGGCCCGGCACCGTCGCGAAGCTCGCGCCGTCGCGCAGGGCCATGCGCGCGCCGTCGGACGTGAGGATGCGGGTGTTGTCGGGCGAGAAGGTGCCGAAGTTGGCGCCGAAGTCGGCCGAGAGCCCGGCGCGCGTGGGCACGTCGTACACGCGCGTGATCGCGGGGCCGGGGATGAACCTGCCCACCGTGGCGCGCGATCCGTCGCGCGAGAGCACGTGGCAGCCCATGCAGTTGATCGGGTCGCCGCGCAGGTACGCCTCGGGTCGCGCGCCCGCGCGGCCGAACTCGAAGCGCAGGATCGTGCCGCTCGCGGCGTTCCAGTAGTAGAGGCCCCCGCGCACGTCGGTGTTGGTGACGGTGACCACGCGCGAGGCCGAGCGTCCGAAGCGACCGCCCGCGCTCGCCGACGTGCCGCGGATCGTCAGCGTCACGCGCCCCGAGGGCTGCGCCACGCGCGCGAGCTCGCCGTACGCGCGCTCGTCGAGGCCCACCGCGCACCCGCCCCCCACCGCGGTGCAGGGCGTGTAGAGGCGCAAGAGACCTCGGTCGCCCGCGAAGCTCACTTCGAAGAGGTCGTTGCCCGCGCCGGGCGTGAAGTGCACCTCGAAGCCCGTGAGGTTCGGCGGCATGATCACCCCGTCGCTCGGGTACACGATCGAGGGCGCGCGCGAGGCGTCCTCCGCGCCGCCGAAGCGGCCCGACGCGTCGGCGGGCGCGCTGCCGATCGTGATGCTGGTGTCATGCGGCGTCGGGTCGAAGCCGTCGCGCGGCGGGTCCCACGCGTCGCCGAGCGTCACGGGCGTCGCGTCGCGCGCGGCGTCGGTCACGTCGGGCGTCGCGGGCGCGTCGAAGACCCACACGTCGCGCGGCGGAGGGGCGTCCATGGGCGCGGGCGCGTCGGGCGCGACAGTCGCGTCGGGCGTGACGGTCGCGTCCATGGGCGCGGGCGCGTCGGGCGGCGCGGGGACGTCGGGCCGCGAGCTCACGTCACGAGGCGCCGTGACGTCCGTGCGCGCGCCGCTGTCGCGAGGCGCAACGACGTCGGCGCGCGGCGCGTCGGTGGGGGCGGGGCCGAGCGGGGCGGCGGTCTCGCCCGCGGCGCAGGCCGTGAGCGACAGGAGCGCGAGCGCAGACGCGGTGCGAAGCATCGCGCGCGAGGATATCAAAAGCGCTCGACGGATGAAGTGAACGGAGGCTAGAGCGGGGGCCTGACGGGTCTGGTACGCACGCGCCCGTGCCGGAGTTCGGCGTCGCTCCATGGTCTCGGTTTCACCGCCTCACTCCGGGCAATATCG
>JBDHVF010001033.1:0-3095 GCA_039809605.1 Polyangiales bacterium
CGGTCGCGCAGCGCGGCCTCGGGCGGCCGCGAGGCGGGCGCGACCCGCGACGCGAAGGTGAAGCGGAAGCTCGAGCCCACGCCGGGCGCGCTGCGCGCCGAGACGGCGCCGCCCATGAGCCTCGCGAGGCGCCGGCTGATCGCGAGGCCGAGGCCCGTTCCCCCGGCCTTGCGGGTGGTCGACAGGTCGGCCTGGGTGAAGGGGTCGAAGAGGCGCTCGAGCTTGTCGGGCGCGATGCCGATGCCGGTGTCGCGCACCTCGACGGAGACCTCGATGCCCCCCTCGACGGCCGCCGGCAGGTCGACGAGCACCGCGACCTCGCCGCGCTCGGTGAACTTCACCGCGTTGCCGAGCAGGTTCACGAGCACCTGGCGCACGCGCGTCGAGTCGCCCTCGACGGCCCGGGGGAACCCCGGCGCGACGCACGCGACCAGCCGCAGCCCCTTGTCGCGCGCGCTCGTCGCCACGAGGTCGACGGCCTCGTCGACGAGGGCCTCGAGGTCGAACGGGTGGCGCTCGAGGTCGACCTTGCCCGCCTCGATCTTCGAGAAGTCGAGGATGTCGTTGATGACGACGAGCAGCGACTCGCCGCTCTTGCGCACGACCTCGACGTACTCCCGCTGCTCGGGCGTGAGCGGCGTCTGCGCGAGCAGGCTCGTCATGCCGATGACCCCGTTCATCGGCGTGCGGATCTCGTGGCTCATGTTCGCCAGGAACATGGACTTGAGCTCGTTGACCTCCTCGGCCCTGGCCTTCGCGCGCCGCAGCTCGTCGTTGCTCGCGCGGAGCTCCGAGGTGCGCGCGCGCACGCTCTCCTCGAGGGTGCGCGAGTACTCGCGCAGCCGCGCGTGCGCCTCCTCGAGCTCGGCGGTCTTGCGCCGCACCTCCGCGGCCAGCGCGCGCTCGCGGTCCCGGAGCCTCTGCTCGCGCAGGGCCACGAGCTCCTTCTCGAAGGTCCGGGCCGAGGGGTAGACACGGAACGCGACGGCGTCGGCGTCGTCGCAGGGCACCTCGTCGGCCCAGCACGTCACGCCGAACGCGTGGCCGAAGATGCCCACGATCTTGCCCATGATGAAGGGGCAGCCCCAGCGCTCCTCGGGCGGCATCGCGCGCTGCATCACGCACTCCCACGAGTTGCGCACGACGACGACGGCGTGGCGGCGATCGGCGTCGAACTCGGGCAGCTCGAAGCGGCCCCAGCCCGCCGTCGAGACCGCCTCGCCCCACGCGAGAAAGCCGTCCCTGAAGTTGTCGCTCAGCACGGTCACCATGGCGTGGTAGTCCTCGGCCGTGCCGTGCGCCGACGACTGCGCCACGAGCAGCACGAAGAGCTCGCGGCCCACCTCCTCCACGAAGGGCTGGAGCATCGTGCGCATCGAGGGGTCGAGCCAGAGGTAGGCGCCGTCGATGCCGAAGAAGCTCAGTCGCCCGCGGTCGAGGTCCCACTCGAAGCAGGCGCGCCCGATTTCGAATCTCTGCGTCGACGACAAGTGAACTCCGCCCTCTGTCACACGCGCCCCGTGAAGGCCGTCGCGGGGCGCCACCGACCTGCCGCCCGCACGCTACGCCGACATCGGCCGGGGAGGAAACCGATCCGCACGGGTTTTCCCCGACGCCCCGCCGCCGATGCCGCGAACTTGTCGCACGGCCGCCACCGGGCGCTCACCGTCGGCGCCTATGTCTCGGTGCAACGCCATGCACCGCCTGTCCCTGATCAAGATGTTCACCTCGTTCGCCATGATGGGCGCCGAGTGGGTGATGTGGGTCCTCGTCGGGCTCTCGTTCGTCTCGGTGTCGATCATGGTCGAGCGCGCGCGCTACTTCCGCTCGCTGCGCGACGACCTCGACGCGCTCGCCGCTGCCCTCGAAGGGCGGCTGCGCGACGACGACCTCGCGGGCGCCCAGCGGCTCCTGCGCGCCTCGCCCTCGCCCGCGGCCCTCATCGCCCTCTCGGGCCTGCGCGAGGCCGCGCGCGGCGCCGCCGCGGCCGAGTGCGTGATGACCGGCACCCTCGCCCGCGTGCGGCGCGAGCTCGACCGGCGCCTCGCGTTCCTCAACACCGTGGGCAACAACGCGCCCTTCGTGGGCCTCTTCGGCACCGTCATCGGGATCATCCAGGCCTTCGACGCGCTCAAGCCGCCCGCGGGCGTGCGGGGCGCCGCGGCCGCCGCCGCCGCCGCGTCGGCCACCGGGCGCGTGATGGGCACCATCGCCGAGGCCCTCGTGGCCACGGCCATCGGGCTGCTCGTCGCGATCCCCGCGGTGGCCGCCTACAACCTCTTTCAGCGCAGGATCAAGTCGATGCTCACCGACGCCGAGGCGCTCACGCAGCTCGTGCTCGCGCACGCGCACGCGCCGGCGCGGCCCCTCGACGCCACCCCGCGGGAGCGGGGCTGAGCCGTGGCGGCGCCCGCGCAGAACGGCGACGACGAGATCGGGGGCATCAACGTCACGCCCTTCGTCGACATCGCCCTCGTGCTGCTGATCATCTTCATGGTGACGGCCAAGTACATCGTCTCGCAGCAGATCCCCGTGGACCTGCCGCAGGCCGCGTCGAGCACCTCGGCCGCCGAGGTGCGCCTCGCGTCGGTGTCGATCGACCGCGAGCAGCGGGTCTACCTCGACGGCCGCGCCACCACCGAGCCCGAACTCCGCGCGGAGCTCCAGCGCCGCTGGGAGGGCGACCACGACCTGCGCGCGGTGATCGCCGCCGACCGCGGCGTACCTCACGGGCGCGTGATCGAGGTGATCGACCTCGTGCGCCTCGCGGGCATCACGAAGTTCGCCATCCAGACCGAGGCCCCCTCCGAGGCGCCGCGATGAGCGGGCGCGAGCCCGACGACCCTCTCGCGGAGAGCTCGGTCTTTCGCAAGCCCCCGCCGCGCGCGTGGGCCGTGTCGTTCGCCGCGCACGCGGGCGCCTTCGCGCTGCTCGCGACCGCGGGCGCGTACCTCGGCGTGCGCGCGGGCGTGATCCCCCCGTCGATCATCGAGTTCGAAGCGCCGCCGCGACGTCCCGCGGCGCCCCCACCTCCGCCGCCGCCGCGCGCGCCCTCGCCCGCACCGTCGTCGCCGCGACCCGCGGCGCGCCCCGCG
>JBDHVF010001034.1:0-3093 GCA_039809605.1 Polyangiales bacterium
CCGATGCCGCTCGCCGCGCCCGTGACCACGGCGACGCGGTCGCGGAAGCGCCCCGTGGCGGGGCTCACGACTGGCCTCCCGAGCCGTCGGTCGAGCGCGCCGCCGCGTGGTCGCGCGCGACGCTGCGCGCGCGGCGCCCGACGTCGGTCTCGTGCTCGCTCGGCAGCACGATGGGGAGCTGGAGGCACGCGCTGTGGGTGGGGAGCACCTCGCGCCAGTCGCGGATGAGCTCTTTGTAGGCCGTGCCCACCGCGCGGATCCTCCGGTCGAGGTCGTAGAGCCCGAGGGGGTTGACGGTGCCGCGCTTCTCACGGAGCGCGACGTCCCAGTCGACCTGATCGGTGAGGGAGTACCAGGTGAAGCCCACGATGGGCACGCCGTCGTTGCGGAGTCGCAGCACGTTGGCCCACTCCTTCCAGAGCCAGAAGACCGCCTCGGTGCCTTCGGGGCCCTCTTTGTAGTTGGTCTCGGTGTGCATGACGGGGAGGCGGTAGCGGTCGTAGTAGAGCCGGGTGATCTCGTCGTAGCCGAAGACCTCGCCCGAGGGGCTGGTGCGGCCGTCGGCCTCGACCCGGTGCTCGTTGGTGACGTAGTAGTCGTTGCCCATCACGCAGTGGTGCTTGATCTCGTTGGCGAGAAAGAAGTGGTACTCGTCGCGGGTCAGGCCGTTGTCCATGAGGAACTCGTACATCTCCGACTCGACGCGCCGGCCGTAGTTGAGGTCGAGCGAGAGGAAGCGCCGCGCGTTGAGCGCCTCGGCGGGGCCGATGGCGCGGGGGTTGGCGGCGTGGAAGTACTCCGACGACTCGCTCTGGATGAAGAGCGCGTCGGGGCGCACGTCGAGGATGGCGCGCATCGCGCGGACGTTGGCCGCCACGAGGTGCTTGAGCGCGGTGACGAACGCGCGGTCGCTCCGGAGCTGCTCGTTCCACCACCCGTAGGCGGCCGAGAAGGTGGCGCAGACGAACATCTCGTTCACCGGGGTGTAGAGCTGCACCCACGGAAAGCGCGCCGCGAAGTCCCTCGCGTACCGCTCGAAGAGCGCGGGGAAGTCTGGGTTCTGGAAGTCTCCGACCCAGTCGGGCACGCCGAAGTGGCAGAGGTCGGTGATGGGCACCACGTCGCGCCGCGCGAGCTCGCCGAGGGTCTCGTCGGCGAAGCTCCAGTCGTAGCGCCCCTCGCCGAGCCACGTGCGGTAGAGCGGCGGCCCGTAGCGAAGAAAGCGCACGCCGAGGTCTTCGACGAGGTCGAAGTCGTCGCGCCAGCGGGCGTAGTGGCCGCAGGCGTCCATCTCGTCGACGCGCGTGCGCCCGCCGTCGATCGTGGGGTAGCTGTTCTCGATGCCCGTGGCGAAGATGAAATGCGGCGTCATGGCCCGCGCACCGGCGGTGCATCGCGCGGACCACGGCGCCGCGGCCTTTGTGCGCGGAGCGCGACGGGTGCGCGAGGGCTGCACGGCGGCGACGCGTGAGGCGCCGCGCCACGAGCCTCAGCGCGCGACGTAGCCGCCGTCGACCAGCAGGGGGTGGCCCGTGATGAACGACGCCTCGTCGGAGGCGAGGAAGAGCACCGCCGCGGCCACCTCGGCGGACTCTCCGAGGCGCCCGATGGGGTGCAGCGCCTCGAGGGCGCGCCGCGCGTTGGGGTCGTCGAGCAGGCCCGCGCCGCGGAGCATGGGCGTGGCGATGAAGCCCGGGCACACGGCGTTGACGCGCACGCCCGCGGCCGCGCCCTCGATGGCCGCGGTGCGCGTGAGCCCGAGCACCCCGTGCTTCGAAGCCACGTACGCCGCGGCGTTGGCGAAGCCCACGGTGCCCAGGATCGACGCGTTGTTCACGATGGCGCCGCGCTTCGCGGGGAGCATCCGCGCGAGCTCGTACTTCATGCAGAGGAAGGTGCCCGTGAGGTTCACCGCGAGGGTGTGCGACCACTGGTCCGCGGTGAGCGCGGCGACGGGCGCCTGCGCGCCGCCGATGCCCGCGTTGTTGAACGCCGCGTCGAGGCGCCCGAACGTGGCCACGGTCTGCTCGATCATGAGCGCCACGTCGGACTCGATCGAGACGTCGACCTTGAGCGCCAGCACCTCGGCGCCCGCCGCGCGCGCCGCCGCCGCGGCCTCTTCGAGCAGCGGGGACATGTCGGCCATCACGACCTTCGCGCCCTCCTCGGCGAAGCGCTGCGCCGTCGCGCGCCCGATGCCCATCGCCGCGCCCGTCACCAGGGCGACCCTTCCGTCGAATCGTCTCGTCATGGCCGACGGGGGTAGCAACGGCCGGGCCTGAGTTGAGGGACGTCAAGTCGCCTTCGAGACGCGGCCTCCAACCTCCGGTGCGTGGCTTCGCGCGAATCGTCGTACCGCCTCGGTCTCGACGCGGGATCGACGACCGTCAAGCTCGCCCTCGTGCGCGAGGGGTGCGCCGAGCCCGAGGCGGCGCTCCACGTGCGGCACCGGGGGCGCCCGGTGGAGGCCGTGGCGGGGCTGCTCGCGACGCTGCCCGAGGCGCTGCGGGTGCGGGCGGCGGTGACGGGGAGCGCGGCGCGCCCCATCGCCGACGCCGCGGGCCTCGCGGCGGTGCACGAGGTGATCGCGGCGATGCGCGCGGCGGCGAGGACCTCACCCCACGCGCGGTCGATCTTCGAGCTCGGCGGGCAGGACGCGAAGTTCATCGCGCTCGACGGCGGCGGCGACGCGGCGATGAACGACCGCTGCGCCGCGGGCACGGGCGTGACGCTCGACCGGGTGCTCCTGCGCCTCGGGGTGACGCCCGAGCGCGCCGCGGCCGTCGCGTGGGACGCCGCCCGCGTGCGCCCGCTCTCGTCGCGCTGCGGGGTGTTCGCCGAGACCGACGCGGTCAACCTCGCGCGCGCCGGCGTGCCCGACGACGACCTGGTGATCTCGCTCGTCGACGCGGTGGCGCGCGGCACCCTCGCGACGCTCGCGCGGGGGCGCGCGCTCGAGGCGCCGGCGATCCTGCTCGGCGGGCCGCCGGCCTTTCTGCCCGCGCTGCGCGGGGCCTTCGCGCACCACCTCGCGCAGCGCTGGCGCGAGCGCGGCGTCGACGCGAGCGAGTGCGACGTGAGCGTGCCCGCGCA
>JBDHVF010001035.1:0-3085 GCA_039809605.1 Polyangiales bacterium
CGTCGGGCGGCGCCACGCGCACGGCCGCTCCGCGCTCGCACACGCCCCCGGCGCGGGCGTGCAGGTCGCGCGCGAGGGCGGGCAGCGACGAGAGGTCGACGGGCGTGGCGGCGAGCGCGCGCTGGCCCTCGGCGCCGAGCTCGGCGAGCGCCACCTGGCGCGCGTGGAGGCCGTAGTCGATCACCGGCCGCCCGCGATGGCGGGGACGATCGTGAGCGTGTCGCCCTCCTTCACGGGCGTGTCGAGCCCGTCGAGGAAGCGCACGTCTTCGTCGTTGAGGAAGAGGTTGATGAAGCGCCGCACGCCGCGCTCGTCGAGCAGCCGGTCGCGGATGCCGGGGTGGTTGCGCTCGAGGTCGGCGATGAGCTCGCCCACGGTGGCGCCCGAGGCGTGCACCTCGTCGCGGTTCTGCGTGAGCGTGCGGAGCGGCGTGGGGATGCGTACCGGCGTGGTCATGGGGTGCGTTCTCCGTGGAGCGGGCGAGGGGTCTCGTCGGCGCAGGTGCCGCCGTAGCGCTCGGGCGCGAGCGAGGGGGCGCGCGCGCCGTCGCCGCAGAGCGGGCAGTCGCGACGTCGGGCCATGCGCGTCGCGCGGAAGGTCTGCGCCCACCCGTCGTAGCGCGCCAGGGCGCCCGCGCGCGAGCGGTCGCCCGCGGCGAGGCGCAGCGCGTCGGCGGCCATGAGCGCGCCCACCACGCTGGTGATGGGGCCGTAGACGCCCGCGGTGGCGCAGCTCGCGGCCTCGGCGCCGTCGTCGAGCGAGGGGAGGTCTTCGAACACGCAGCGGTAGCAGGCCGCCTCGCGCCACACGACGGGCAGCACGGTGCCGACCCACCCCACGCAGGCCCCGTGCACCACGGGCACCCCCAGCGCCGCGCACGCGTCGGCCACCAGGAACTTCGCCGCGAGGTTGTCGGTGCCCTCGACCACCACCGTGGCGCCCGCGAGCAGCGCGAGCGCGCGCTCGGGCGCGACGTGCTCGGCCACGGCCTCGACGCGGACGGCGGGTGCGAAGGACGCGAGCGCGCGCGCCGCCGCGAGCACCTTGCGCTCGCCCACGTCGCGCTCGGTGAAGAGCGTCTGCCGGTGCAGGTTCGAGCGCTCGACGAGGTCTTCGTCGATGAGCCGCAGCGAGGCGCCCGCGCGCGCGAGCGCCCACGCCGCCGGGCACCCGAGGCCCCCGACGCCGACGAGCGCGACCGTCACACCGGGCGGGGGGGGCGTTGCCACGCGCAGTGTTTCCGGCGACGTGGCGCGAAAGTCAACAGGGGCGGCGGCGCCGCCGGGCCTCGCGCTGCGACCGTTCGGGCCGGTCGCCGCTCGCGCGCCGTCGCGGGGGCGCCTACGCTCGGCCCATGCGCGCACGATGGATCGTCGCTTCGATGGCCGTGGGGCTCGTGTCGATGGCCCTCGCGCTGGGCCTCTCGCCGCCCGCCGAGGGGAGCCTCGTCGCGCGGGTCACGGGCGTCGAGCTCGTGCACCTCGTGGCGCACAGCGTCCTCTACGGGTCGCTGGCGGCGGCGCTGGCGGCGTGGTGGTTCCCCGCCGAGTCGCTCGTCGAGTCGCGCCGCGCGCGCGTGCGACGCGCGGCGTGGGCGGCGCTGTGCTTCGGCGCGATCGCGGGCGCGCAGGAGCTCGCCCAGGCCGTCACCCGCGCGCGCCTGCCCGCGGGCGAGGAGCTCTTCGACCTCGGCGTCGACGTCGCCGCCGCGACGCTCGGGCTCATCGCGTGGTCGCGCTTCGACCGCCGCCGCCCGGTGCCCGTCGCGCGGGCCCTCGGCGTGCTGCTGCACCCCGGCCTCGTCGGCCCCGCGGGCGTGTTCGCGCTCACGTGGGCCGCGCTCCGCAGCGCGCGCGTGGCCCTCGCGTGGACGGCGCTCGCCACCCTCGCGGTGCTCCCCGTCGCGGCGGTGTGGGCGGTGGGGCTCTGGCGCGGGTGGTACTCCGACCGCGACCTGTCGGTGCGCGAGGAGCGCAGCGGCTTTCTCGCCGCGGCGCTCGCGGTGGCGGCCCTGGTCGCGCTCGGCGCCCGGCTCGCGCACGCGCCCGCGGTGGTGCTCTCGCTCACGCTCGCGGGCCTCGTGGCCGCGGGGCTCGTCGCCGCCGCCACCGCCGCGGGGCTCAAGGTGAGCGGCCACGCCGCCGTGCCCGTGGGCGTCGTCACGCTGCTCGAGGCCGCGTCGCACCGGGGCCTGTGGCCCTTCGCCGTCGCGGCGGTGGCCGTGAGCTGGGCGCGCGTGCGCGAGGGGCGCCACACGCCGCGCGAGGTGCTCGCGGGCTGGGGCATCGCGGGCGCGTCGGGGCTCCTCGTGCGCTGCGTCGTGTGACGGCCGGGCCGTTCGGGGTAGAGTCCGCGCGCTATGGCGATCCCGTTCCGTCGTGTGCTTGCCGTGGGCGCCGCGGTCGTGGCCTCGGGCGTGCTGGCCTTCGGCTTCGTGCGCAGGCGCCACCGCCGCGCGCAGATCCGCCGCGTCACCGTGGCCTTCGACGGCTCGCGCCGCGCGGAGCTGCAGCGCGCCCTCGACGCCCTCGCGGCCCGCGCCGACGTGAGCTCTCCCGAGGGCCGCGCCGAGGCCGCGCGCGAGGTCTGCCGCCTGCTCGCGGGCGCCGTCGACGCCGCGTCGAGAGCCCTCGTCACGCGCGAGGAGTTCTCCCCCGACGACGCGCCGCCGCGCTTCGACCACCTCGCCGGCGAGCTCCGAAGGCGCTACGAGCACGAGACCCGGCGCAACCGCGAGACCTTCACCCCGCCGCCCGTCACGCCCTCGCCCGACGAGCCCGGATACCTGGTGGTCACCCTGCTCGTGGGCCTCGACGAGGCCGGAGAGCTCGCGGACCGCGCCGACGACCGCGCGGCGGTGCGCGCGGTGCTCGACGCGCTCGTGCCCGCGAAGAGGGGCGTCGCGGCGCTCGAGGTGATCTGGTCTCCGTCGATCGACGAGGACCGCATGTCCGAGCGCGAGCTCTCGACGCACTACCCCGAACTCGTTCCGCTCCGAGACGCCCTCGTGCGATGATCGGTCCCCCTCGTTCAGGACGCTCCGTGACGCCTCGCCCGCTCGCCCTCCTCGCGCTCACGCTCGCCT
>JBDHVF010001036.1:0-3082 GCA_039809605.1 Polyangiales bacterium
GAGGGTGGGGGCTCCGCGAAGCTGCGTGCCTGCGAGGGTGGGGGCTCCGCGAAGCTGCCTGCCTGCGAGGGTGGGGGCTCCGCGAAGCTGCGTGCCTGCGAGGGTGGAGGCTCCGCGAAGCTGCGTGCCTGCGCGGGTGAGGGCTCCGCGAAGGCGTGCCTGCGCGGGTGGGGGACACGTCGCACACGCGAAAGCGGCAAACTTGACGTGAAGTTGGTATGAGGGGCTACTCGGAGATCATCAGTACGCCCTCGCGCACGAGGCGGCGCACGAGCGTGAGGCGGCCCTCGTCGTCGAGGCCGGGCAGCTCCGCGGGCGTGAAGCTCTCGCGCTCGAGCGCGTAGCGCAGGGGCTCGAGCGCGAAGCGCGGGAAGCTCACGCGGCTGCCGTACACCTGCAGCGCGCACTGCTCGCCCTCGTCGCGCAGGCGGTAGAGCAGCGCCCGCTGCGTCACGCGCGTCGAGAGCGTGATCGACCCGAGGCGGTGGATCTGGTCGGCCTGGCCCGGCAGGATCGGGTGCCGCGTGTCGACCATGTCGTCGACGAAGTGCTCGATCGCCGCGTCGAAGTCGGCCCGCTCGGCGAAGCGGCGCAGGAGCTCGCGGAACTCCTCGCGCGCCGCGGCGCGGTCGAAGTCGGGGCGCGCGAAGCCCACGGGCAGCGAGCGGCGAAAGAGCGGGTCGCCGAGCCCGAGGAGCCCCAGGGCCTCGACGACCACGTCGGTCCACGAGGTGAAGAGCACGCCGAGGGTGACGTGCAGCGACTCGTCGCCCGTGGTGCGGGCGTCGTGCATGAGCCCGCGGGGCACGTACGCCATGTCGCCCTCGTGCAGCACGAACTCCGCGGTGACCTCGCCCGTGGGGTGCTCCTCGGGGTGAAACTCCTGGCGGCGGTAGGGCAGCTCCACGGGGGTGTTGTAGAGCCGCCAGTGCTTGCTGCCGTGCACCTGCAAGACGAACACGTCGTGCGAGTCGTAATGCGTGCGAAAGCCCTGGGCGTTCGAGGGCGTGTAGTAGAGGTTGGTCTGAAAGCGGATCGAGAGCTCGCGCTCCATCGAGCGGCAGAGCGCGGCGAGCGCGGGGTGCTCGGTCTCGAAGGCGTTGAGGCTGATCGAGCAGCCCTCGGCGAAGTGGCGGTAGAGCCGCGCCGTGTCGACGAGCCCGCTCGGGTAGGTGAACTCCTCGGGCGAGACCTTGCGCGCGGCGTTGAGGAGCCCGACGCCGGGGTGGTGCATGTGCCGCGTGGTGAGCACGCGGTTCACGTCGTCGACGGTGAGCAGGTCGCGCCAGTACGCGCGGTCCTCGCGGTGCACCACGAGGGGCTGGCGCTCCCAGTGGGTGCGCAGAAACACGTCGCGTCCGACGGGCGCGATGAGGCGTTCGAGCGTGAAGGTCATGGCGGTGAACGATGGGGAGGCGAGCGCCGTGAGGGGAGGGGAGGTGCGGCGCGCTTCAGCGGTGCCCGCGGCCGCCGCCGACGGGGTCGGCCCACGAGCCGGTGTCTCCGTCGGTGATGCCGGTGTTCGAGAAGCGCGCGGTGCCGCGGCCGTTGCCCACGGGGTCGGCCCACGAGCCCGAGTCTCCGTCGGTCAGGCCCGTGTTGCCGCCGCGGCCCCAGTGCCCGCGGCCCTGGTTCACCGGGTCGGAGTACGTGCCAGAGTCTCCGTCGGTGATGCCCGTGACCACGCCGCGGTAGCCGCCGCGGCCGTTGCCCACGGGGTCGGCCCACTGGCCCTGGTCGTTGTCGGTGATGCCCGAGCGGCCCTGCACCACCACGGTGCCGCCGCCGGTGGTGGCCACCACGGGCTGCGGCTGCGGAGACTGCACGACGCAGCCGCCGAGCGCCTTCGAGGCCACGCCCAGCACCGTCGCGCCCACCACCGCCATCACCGAGCGGCGACCCGCGTCGGGCTGGGTGACGATGTCCTCGTCGCGGAGGGTCTTCGGGGTCTCGCTCGGGTCCTTGGGTTCCTTCGACATGGGGGTCTCGCTCCTTCTTGATGGATGTCAATCTCTCGGTCCGGAGCTGCACTTCCCCACCACGACTCTGCGAGAGCGGGCGCGCCGGCACGAAGATGGAAGCCGTGTCAGAAAGATACCCTCCCGCCACGGTCGCTGAGAAGCCTCTTCCCGACGGCGGTTGTACGCGCACCGCGGGCGCCCTCTCGCCGCGGGGCGCGAGGTGAAAGCCCCGAGGGGGTGTGTTACCGTCCGCCCGTGACCGTCGGCCGTGCCGCCGGGCGCGACATCCCCCACGCAAAGGGCAGAGACCAATGTTCGGACTGGGAGTCCCCGAGCTCATCGTGATCGCCGTCCTGGTGGTGCTGCTCTTCGGCGCCGCGAAGATCCCCGAGCTGGGCAAGGGCATCGGCGAGGGCATCGCCAACTTCAAGCGCGGGCTCAAGGAGGGGGCCGTCGACGACCCCGCGCGCCTGCCCCCCGACTCCAAGGAGCCGGGCAAGAGCGCTTGATCGTCGGGGCGTTCCGGGCGACCTTCGCCCGGGGCCCTCGTCTCCCTTCAGCCCATCGCCACCCCCCTGCCATGCTGCGCCTGCTCGTCGCGCTGGACTTCAGCGACACCTCCCACCACGTGCTCGAGACCGCGCTCCTGATCGCGGACCGGGCGGCGCCCGCGGAGCTCCTGGTGATGACCGTGATCTCGCGCGACGGCGCGACGACCGAGGTGCAGCGCTTCGACGACATCGAGCGCCACGTCGACCAGCTCCGTCACCTCGTCGAGGGCGCGCGCGCCGGCCGCGCGGCGACGGCGGGCGTGACGCTGCGCTTCCTCGCGACCCACGGCGCCGCCGCCGACGAGATCGCCTCGCAGGCCGCCCTGGCCCACGTCGACGCGATCGTGCTCGGCACCCACAGCCGCCGCGGCATCGACCGGATCTTTCTCGGCAGCGTGGCCGAGACCGTGGTGCGCGTCGCGCCGTGCTCGGTGCTCACCATCAAGCCCCGTAGGGCGTGACCGTCACCGCCCGAAGCGCGTGACGGCCCACGCGGCCCACCCCATCGCCGCGAGCAGCACCGCCGCGAGCAGCATCGCCCGCTGCGCCGCGGAGCCCGCCGCGGGCGCG
>JBDHVF010001037.1:0-3080 GCA_039809605.1 Polyangiales bacterium
CAAGGCGCGCGGCAGCGTTGGGTGGGGGCTCCGCGAAGGCGCGCCGCTGCGCGAGTGGGCGACACGTCGCACACGCGCCGCAGTTGAAGGGGTCGGTGAGCAGGCGCACGCAGCCATCAAGACGCGCCGCGTACCCGTTCGCGCAATGCCGGGTGTACTGGATGTCGTCGCATCCAGACGCCGCTGCGATCACGACGGCGCAGCTCCGCGAATGCCCGGCGACGCTCGCAGGCGTCGCTCCGGCGCGCGCAGGCACCGCGGCGCGCGCTTCGACGCCGCCCTCGCACACGCAGGCAGCGCCGCGCTACTCGCAGGCAGCGTCCCTCCATGCGCAGGCACGGACCTCCGCGCGCAGGCAGCACCCCTCCACGCGCAGGCACGCGCCGGTCACGCGCAGACACCGCGAAATTGTTGTTGATCCGACGAGCTCGTCCGTGGTTGCATGCACAACATGGGAAAGAAAGACATCGATAAGGAGCACGGTGGTTCGACGCAGGAGCTCACGTCTGCGGCGATGAAGTCGCTCGACGATTGGAGCCGCGAGCTCGGCGCGCCCGACGCCGACGTGGTCGAGGAGCTGTACGCCACGGTGGAGCCAGCGGACCTCGTGGAGCTGGGGCGGCACTCGGACTCGGCCACGCTGATCGACGCGATGCCTGCGTTCCTGGCGTCGGTGACGGCGTGTCTGACGCGGCTGGGCGCGGCGCAGCGGGCGAAGCTCGTGGGCTTCGACGAGGCGTGGCTGCCGGTGCTCGCGCGCGAGACGGTCGCGCTGCGCGACGTGTACGCGCGCTTCTCCGCGCAGGACGCGGCCGGCACGCGCGAGCTCGCGAAGCGCCGCCGGGCCGCCGCCGAGGCGTGGACCGCGTGCGTGGCGATGCGCGACCAGGCCGTGCGCAACCTCCGCAGGGCGCTGGGCTCGCGCGCCGGCGAGCGCGCGCAGATCGACGACGCCCAGGGCACCGCGAAGACGATCACCTCGCTCGTCACGGGCACCCACGCGGTGGCCGACACGCTCGCGGAGCTCCTCGCGGAGAAGGACCCGAAGACGGGCAAGCCCTCGGCGCTCGCGCGGCTGCTCGTGCGGTCGAAGCTCGACGCGGCCTACGTCGCCGAGCTGCGCGGGGCCGCGAAGCTCGCGCACGACCGCGACGCCGCGGCCAACGCCACGGCGGCGGCGCGCGTCACGCAAGACGACCTCGACGCGCACGACGGCCGCGTGATGCGCGTGGTCGAGTGGGTGTGGCGCGCCTTTCGCGAGGCGGGCAAGCGCGACGCGGTCATCCGCGAGCCGTCGCTCGGCGCGATGGAGGGCCTCTTCGTCGCGCGCCGCGCCGCGAAGGACGACGCCCCGCCCGCGCCTCCCGCGAACCCCACGTAGCCTCGCGCGTGCGGCTGCTCATCACCGGCGGGACGGGCCTGCTCGGCGACGCGCTCGCCCGCGCCGCCCTCGCGCGCGGGTGCGACGTGACCGCGACGTACCACCAGCGCCCGCCGTCGCTCGCGGGCGTCGACTGGCGCGCCCTCGACGTGGCCGACCGCGACGCCGTGCGCGCGGTGGTCGACGGCGCGCGCCCCGACGCGGTGGTCCACACGGCGTATCGGTTGAGCGATCCGGGGCTGCGCGCGGTGACCGCCGACGGGGCGCTCCACGTGGCCGAGGCCGCGCGCGGCGCGAGGCTCGTGCACCTGTCGACCGACGTGCTCTTCGACGGCGAGCGCGAGGGCGCCTACGTCGAAGAGGACCCCGTGCGCCCCGTGACCGACTACGGGCGCGCCAAGGCCGACGCCGAGCGCATGGTGCTCGGCGCGCACCCCGACGCGGTGAGCGTGCGCACGTCGCTGCTCTACTCGCTGTCGCCCGACGACCGTCAGGCGCGGCTCGCGCTCGACCTCGCCGCGGGGCGGCAGCGGGGAGCGCTCTTCACCGACGAGATCCGCTGCCCGGTGCTCGTCGACGAGCTCGCCGAGGCGCTGCTCGCGCTGGTGGCGTGCTCGTTCCGCGGGGCGCTGAACGTCGCGGGCGCCGACGCGGTGAGCCGCCACGAGTTCGGCGCGAGGCTCGTGCGATACCACGGCGGAGACGCCTCGGCGCTGCCCGCGGCCCTCAGCGCCGACCAGCCGACGCGGCGCCCGCGCAACTGCGCGCTGTCGAGCGAGCGGGCGAGGGCGCTATTGGGGTGGGCGCCGCGGGGCGTGCGCGCGGTGCGGTGCTGTCCTAAGTAGGACACCGCGGACCTGGGTGTGGCAGCGCCCCAGGTAGACGAACCGCAGAGGCGCAGAGAGCGCAGAGGCTGGAATGGAAAGGGCTTGGCAAGACCCGGGACTCCTCTCTCTGCGCCCTCGGCGCCTCTGCGGTTCAGCCCAGACCAGCGCACCTCGCGGCAGAGTAGGACACGACCCGCGGTGCGGGTCGATTGACGGCCGGGGCGGTGCCGCGCTCTCATCGCGCGCCGTGAGCGTCGAAGCGCTGCGCCGCAACATGGCCCGACTCGTCGTGATGCTCTCGACGGGCGTCGGCGCGTTCGTCTCGACGCTGGCGGCCCTCGGCCTCGCGCCGGGGCACCTCGACGACACCGGCGTCACGCTCTCGCTGCTGATCGCGGCCGGCGCGGTCGCCGCGATCTCGTTCACCGAGAGCGTCGCGGCGACGCTGGTCGTCACGGCGATGATCGTCGCGGGCGAGGGGCTGCTCCTCGTCGACACCGCCGCGCGGCTCTCGGACGGCGCCTCGGCCCTCGAGCTCGCGCACCCCGCCCTCGTGCGGCTGTCGGCCGTGGCCGCGAGCGTGGCGTGCGCGGCGCCCGTGGCGCTCCTCCTGTGGCGCGGCGCGCAGCTCGCGACGAGCGACGCGCTCGACCGCGCGATGCTCGCGTCGTCGTGGTGGCTCGTCGCCTCGCTCGCCAAGGCCGCCGTGTGCGTGCGCGCGGCCCACGCGGTGGGGCGCGGCTACCACGGGCTCATGGCCGTGGCGCTCGGCCCCGCGCTGCTGTCGTCGATCGTGCTCGGCGCGCTCACGGCGCTCGCGGCGCTCGTGCGGGGCGGGCGGTGGATGCGCCGCTGGCGCGGGGTGCTGCGCG
>JBDHVF010001038.1:0-3079 GCA_039809605.1 Polyangiales bacterium
CTGGCACATCGTGACCAGACGCACGGTTCGAGCCGAGCGAGTGGTGAGGTTTGACGCAAACCTGGCCACTACCCGCCGACGGCGTAGCTCAGTGATGCCCGCGGTGGTGACGGCGGCGGCCGTGACGTCCGTGGCGACCCTCGGCGGCGGGCTCCGCGACGGGCACCGGCGTCGGAACGGCCACGGGCGCCGTCGGTGACGCGCCCCCCGCCGGGTCGACGATCACGAGCTCGACGCGCGTACGGGGCGCCCCCGCCGGCGCGTTGAGCGAGCCCGCGCCCACGGCCTGGAGCCTCCGCTTGTCGACGCCCGCGCGCCGCAGCGCGCGCACGACGCCGCGGGCGCACTGGGTCGACGCGCGCGCGTTCCTGCGCTCGCTGCCGCCCTCGTCGGTGCGGCACTCGACGCGCACGCGGCGCACCTCGGGGTGCGACGCGAGCTGCTGCGCCACCGCGGTCACGAGGGCCTGGCCCGCGCCCTCGACCGCGCCGCGCGTCACCACGAGCGTCTGCGTGAGGGTGATGCGCGCGCCGTCGATCATCGCGCCGGGGTTGGGGTTCTCGTCGGCGCAGCCGTCGTCGTCTTGAAAGCCGTTGCGGGTCTCGGCCTGGTCGGGGCACTGGTCCTGCGCGTCGAGCACGCCGTCGTTGTCGTTGTCGGGCTCGGGGCAGCCGTCGTTGTCTTGATACCCGTCGGCGTCTTCGGGCTCGTTGGGGCAGCGGTCGGCGTCGCCCGCGACCATGTCGTGGTCGGGGTCGTTGGGGTCGTGGGGCGTGTCGGGGCAGCCGTCGTCGTCCTGGTAGCCGTTGCGCGTCTCGGGCTGCGCCACGCAGCGGTCGACCGCGTCGGGCACGCCGTCGGCGTCGGTGTCTTCCATGGCCTGCATGCGCCGCGCGCCGCGCTCGTTGGCCTCGTCGATCACCGTGCGCACCGCGGGGCGCGGGCCGTGGAAGGTGAAGCTCACGCCGAAGGTCCAGAAGAGCGCGCGGTCGCGGTCGCCCGCCGACTCGCTCTCGAGGCTCGTAAGATAGTTCACTCGCACGATGGGCCCGAGAGAGAACACGCTCGCGAGCGGAAAGAGCCACCCCACGCCCCCGCCGAGGAGCAGCGCCGTCGAGCGCTTCGTGTGAGACGCCGCGTCGTCGGCGCCCGAGATGCTGAAGCCCACGTCGGCGTCGAGCACGAAGCGCCCCGCGCTGCCCACCCATGGTGCGAGGCGCAGGCCGCCGCCGAAGGCCGTGAGCACGCCGCCGGGGAGCTGCGCGTCGTTCGAACCCCAGTTCCAGTACGCGCCGAAGAGCTGGATCGCGACCGGGCCCGCGACACGCAGCCCGAGGCGCGCGCCGCCCGAGAAGCCGAAGCCGTACTCGCTCGACTGAGGGTCGAGAAGGTGCGTGCCCGCCGCGCCCTCGAGCCCGAACGAGAGCCTCTCCGCGAACTGCGCACGCGCGGTGACAGGCGCGAGCAGCAACGCCACCGAGAGTGCACAGAACCCCGCTCGCTTCGATCGCATGCGCGCGAGGATATCCCCGGCCCGTGTCGAACCGGGATCAATTTTTCACCGTGGGATGGTACTCTTCCACGCGATGAACTCGTTGAGAACGTTCCTGCTTGCGCTCCTCGCCTGCGCGTTCATGGCCTGCACCCTCGAGCACCCCGGTCAACCCGCCGGCCCCTGTGGCGGCGCGGGTCAGCGGTGCTGTCACGCCGACGCGGGTGACCCCTCGAACGGCTGTCAGGCCGACCACATCTGCGTCAACAACACCTCGATGGACGCCGGCGTCGCGTCGCGCACCATCTGCCAGCGCTGCCCCGCGGGGCAGATCGTGTGCAACAACCGCTGCGTCGACCCGACCAGCGACAACGCCAACTGCGGCGGCTGCGGCAACCTCTGCCTCGCCCCGAACCGCTGCATGGCCGCGACGCGCCCCTCGGGCGGCGGGCGCGACGGAGGCGTCGGCGACGCGGGCTCCGAGCGCGTGGGCGTGTGCGCCTGCGCGACGCCGGGGCTCACGTTCTGCGCCGCGGGCGACGCGGGCGCGGGCGCGTGCCGCGACCTCACGAGCGACGTGAACAACTGCGGCGCATGCGGCAACCGCTGCCGCACGGGCGAGCCCTGCATGGGCGGCCGCTGCGGCTGCACCGCGGGCCAGATGTTCTGCGCCGCGAGCGGCGACGGCGGCGTCGGCACCTGCGTCAACCCGCAGACCGACACGGCCAACTGCGGACGCTGCGGCAACGCGTGCCCCGCGGGCCAGCCCTGCATGAACGGCACGTGCGCCTGCCTCACGGGACAGTCGTTCTGCCCCGGCCTCGGGTGCGTGAGCCTCATGGGTGATCGCAACAACTGCGGCACCTGCGGCCACGCGTGCCGCTCGGGCGAGGTGTGCTCCAACGGCACCTGCCGCGTCGACTGCGTGATGGGGCAGACCAACTGCTCGGGGAGCTGCTTCGACCTTCAGACCACGCCCGCCAACTGCGGCACCTGCGGCCACGCGTGCAACCCCGGCGAGTCGTGCGCGGGCGGCACCTGCCGCTGCCCCGCCGCGGGACAGACCTTCTGCATGGCCGCGGGCACCTGCGTCGACCTCAGCACCAACGCCCTGCACTGCGGCATGTGCGGCAACGCGTGCCCCACCGGCCAGGTGTGCCGCAGCGGGTCGTGCGTGTGCGGCATCACCGGCCAGATCTTCTGCTCGGGCACCGGCTGCACCAACCCGATGACCGACAACGCCAACTGCGGCCGCTGCGGCAACGCGTGCCCCACGGGCCAGTCGTGCGTCGGCGGCTCGTGCACCTGCGGAATCACCGGCCAGATCTTCTGCTCGGGCATGGGCTGCACCAACCCGATGACCGACAACGCCAACTGCGGTCGCTGCGGCGTCGCGTGCCCCGCGGGCCAGTCGTGCGTCGGGGGCATGTGCTCGTGCCCGCCGGGCCTCACGTCGTGCTCGGGCGCGGGCTGCCGTGACCTTCAGGCCGACTTCAACCACTGCGGCGCCTGCGGCCGCGCGTGCAACCCCGGTCAGAACTGCGTGCGAGGCACCTGCACCTGCCCCTCGGGTCAGACCTCGTGCGG
>JBDHVF010001039.1:0-3073 GCA_039809605.1 Polyangiales bacterium
GCGCGCGCGTGCTGGTCTTCACCGCGGGCGCCGTGCTGCTCGCCGTGAGCGCGCCGGGCCCGGCGGGGCGCTCGCCGCTGCGGGGCACCGTGGTGAGCGCGCAGGCGCTGACCCTGCGCGGCGTGATCGTGACGCGCGCGCGGGTGAGCACGCCCCGCGGGGTCGTGTCGGTCGAGCGCGTCGGGGGCCGCGTGGGCTCGCTCGAGCAGCGCGTGCTCGACGCGCCGTCGGGCACCGAGCTGCGACCCGGCGCCGAGGTCGACGTGGGCGAGCTACGGTGACTCGCCGTCGGCGCGCAGCTCCCTCGCGCGGAACATCATTACGCCGACGAGCACCGCGGCCGTGCGTCGCGTCGCGGGGGTGACGCCCTCGACGCGCGTCGAGAGCGAGAGGGGCTCGCCGGGGTGCGAGGGCGACGCGAACACGGGGTGACCCTCTTCGTCGAAGGTCATGCGCTGGCCGTCGGGGCCGCCGAGCGCTCCGTCGGCCGAGAGCGACGCGGGCACGGCCGCGCCCGCGAAGCGCACGGAGCCTCCCTCGACGCGCGCGAGCTCGCGGCCCGAGGCAGAGACCACGCGGTCACCCTCGACGCGCGCGAAGAGGCGGCCGTCGATCTCGATGCGTCCGTCGGGCGAGAGCGTGCACTCGACGCGGTCGCCGTGCAGCACGCGCAGCGACGCGGGCGCGAGCGCGTCGGCTCCGTCGGCCGCGGGCGGGGGCGTGCGAGCGGTCGTCGGGCGCGACGCGCAGGCCGCGAGCACGAGGGCGCTGGCGAGCAGGCATCGAGACGTGTCGCGGCGGCGGGTCATGCGGTCGGAGCTCCGTGCGCGATGGGCATGGACGATGAAAATCATGGCGCGCGCAAGCGCAATGTCAGCCCGCCGGGCCATTCCCCGAAAGCACTTTGACCCCAGATCCCGGGCCGTGGTAGTGGGGCCGCGCCGTCGAGCGGTCTCCCGTGACCGCGCACGCGAAGCTCCCTCAAGGCTTTCCCAAGGAAACGTTACGATGCCCGAACCCGCCCTCGGACGAATCACTCAGGTCATCGGCCCCGTCGTCGACGTGGAGTTCCCGCCCGGCGCCGTGCCGGCGATCTACTCCGCGCTCAAGATCACCAACAAGGCCATCAGCGGCGAGGCGTGGAACCTCGTCGTCGAGGTCGCGCAGCACCTCGGCGAGAACACCGTGCGGGCCATCGCGATGGACAGCACCGACGGCCTCGTGCGCGGCCAGGACGTGATGCCCACCAACGCGCCCATCATGGTGCCCGTGGGCGACGCGACGCTGGGGCGCATCCTCAACGTGGTGGGCGCGCCCGTCGACGAGCGCGGCCCGGTGAACGCCAAGAAGTTCCTGCCCATCCACCGCGACCCGCCGGCCTTCACCGAGCAGGGCACGAAGGAAGAGATCTTCGTTACGGGCATCAAGGTCATCGACCTGCTCGCGCCCTACCGCAAGGGCGGCAAGATCGGCCTCTTCGGCGGCGCCGGCGTGGGCAAGACGGTGCTCATCCAGGAGCTCATCAACAACGTCGCGAAGAAGCACGGCGGCGTGTCGGTGTTCGCGGGCGTCGGCGAGCGCACCCGCGAGGGCAACGACCTCTGGGTCGAGATGACCGAGTCGAAGCTCGAGACCGGCGAGCCCGTCATCTCGAAGACCGCGCTGATCTACGGCCAGATGAACGAGCCCCCGGGGGCGCGCGCCCGCGTCGCGCTCTCGGCCCTCACCGTGGCCGAGAGCTTTCGCGACGACCAGAACCAGGACGTGCTGCTCTTCGTCGACAACATCTTTCGCTTCACGCAGGCGGGCTCCGAGGTGTCGGCGCTCCTCGGCCGCATCCCGAGCGCCGTGGGATACCAGCCCACGCTCTCGACCGAGATGGGCGCCCTCCAGGAGCGCATCACGTCGACCAAGACCGGCTCGGTGACCTCGGTGCAGGCCGTGTACGTGCCCGCCGACGACCTCACCGACCCGGCGCCCGCGACGACCTTCGCCCACCTCGACGCGACCACGGTGCTCTCCCGCTCCATCGCCGAGAAGGGCATCTACCCCGCGGTCGACCCGCTCGACTCGACCTCGCGCATGCTCCAGCCCGGCGTGGTCGGCGAGCGCCACTACCGCATCGCCCGCGGCGTGCAGGAGACCCTGCAGAAGTACAAGTCCCTCCAGGACATCATCGCCATCCTCGGCATGGACGAGCTCTCCGAGGACGACAAGCGCACGGTGGCGCGCGCGCGCCGCATCGAGCGCTTCCTCTCGCAGCCCTTCTTCGTGGCCGCGCAGTTCACGGGCCTCACGGGCAAGTTCGTCGAGCTCTCGGAGACGCTCGACTCGTTCGAGGAGATCCTCTCGGGCAAGCTCGACGACCTGCCCGAGCAGGCGTTCTACCTCCAGGGCAACATCGACGACGTGAGGCGCCGCGCCGCCGAGCTCGCGAAGGTCTGAGGGGCGCGCATGGCAACGAACGAGCTCGCCACGACCCCGCGCAGCGGGCTTCTCACGCTGTCGGTCGTGACCCCGACGGGCGCCGCGGTGACCGCCGAGACCGACCAGGTCGAGGCCCCCAGCGTGCGCGGTGAGTTCGGCGTGCTGCCGGGGCACCGCCCGCTGCTCGCGGCGCTCCGCGCGGGCGTCGTGCGCTACCGCACCGCGGGCAAGTCGCTCGCGGTCGCGGTGGGCCCGGGCTTCGCCGAGGTCTCGCCCGAGAGCGTGACCGTGCTCACCGACCGCTGCGTCGAGTCGACCGCCGTCGACGTCGCCGCCGCGCGCGCCGCCCTCGACGCCGCGATCAAGCGCCTCGACGCGCTGCAGGGCCCCTCCGAGGGCGCCGAGTTCGAAGAGGCCCAGCGCGAGGTCGACTGGCAGCAGGCCCTCCTCGACGCCGCCCGCGGCTGAACCCCGAAGACACCCCCCGACGCTTCGATCACTCCGCGGCCGGCGCGCCGAACGGGTCTCCCAGGGGCCCGCTCTCGGCCGCGGGCTGCGCGGCGGCGTCTCGCGCCGGCGCCTCGGTCGTCGTCTCGCGCTCGGTCGTCGTCGCGCCGCCGTCGTCGTCGTGGCGGTGGCGGTGCCT
>JBDHVF010001040.1:0-3073 GCA_039809605.1 Polyangiales bacterium
ATCGCGGCGGCGGTTGTGGTGGCCGTGACCTCGTCGCCGACGCCGAGCCACGCGCGGTCGAGCGCGTTGCGCAGCTCGCGCACGTTGCCGGGCCAGTCGTGGGCGGCGAGCGCGGCCTCGGCCTCGGGGCCGAGCGAGGGCGCGGGCCGGCCGTACGCGCGGGCGAGGTCGTCGAGCACCGAGCGCGCGAGGTCGCCGAGCTCCTCGGCGCGGTCGCGCAGCGGGGCGACGGCGATGACGATCGACGAGAGGCGCTGGAGCAGGTCTTCGGAGAAGCCCCTGCGGTGCGCGGCGGCGCGAAGGTCGCGCGAGCTCGTGGCGATCAGGCGCGCGTCGGGGGTGAGCTCGCGCGCGCCGTTGACCCGGCGGAAGGCGCGGGTCTCGAGCAGCTTGAGCAGCCGCGCCTGCGAGGCGGCGTCGAGCGCGCCCACCTCGCGCAGCACCAGCGTGCCGCCCGCGGCCCGCTCGAGGAGCCCGCGCCGCGCGCGCTCGCCCGCGCCCGCGGGCTCGCTGCCGAAGAGCTCGACCTCGAAGTCGCGCGCCGAGAGGGCCGCGCAGTCGCACTCGACGTAGGGGCCCTGCGCGCGCTCGCTCGCCTCGTGGATCTCGCGCGCCGCGCGGGCCTTGCCGGCGCCGCGCTCGCCCACGAGGAGCGCCGTGCAGAGCGACGAGGCCGCCAGCGAGAGGACCGACGACACGGGGCTCCGCCGCGCGGGCTCGGCGGCGCGCGCGCCCGGCGCGTTCGCCGCGGGCGACCAGCGGCCGCCGACGAGGAAGGTCGAGAGCAGCTCCATGAGGGCCGCGTCGGGGCGGCGCGCGTGCGGGCTGTAGAAGACCACCACGCCGTCGACGCGCCCGTCGCGGCCGGTGGGCACGCCCACGGCGGCGGCCATCCGCTCGGCGCGGGCGCCGAGCACCGCGTGGATCACGGCCGCGTCCTCGC
Organism: Polyangiales bacterium; assembly: GCA_039809605.1. Classification (GTDB taxonomy): domain Bacteria; phylum Myxococcota_A; class Polyangia; order Polyangiales; genus CAISKJ01. The sequence goes on from JBDHVF010001040.1 coordinate 944, forward strand.
GGTCGATCTCGTCGGCCCACTGCGTCGTGCGGGCGCTCCACACGCGCGCGGCGAGGCCGTCGGCGTTGGTGAGCGCGGCCCACCCGCGGCCGCCGTCGGGGCGCTGCGAGTAGACCGCCTCGCAGCGCAGCGCCCCCCGCGCGCGGTCCCACGACCAGCGCGCGGCGACGCTCCAGCCCATGGCCCCGCACACGTGGGTGATCACGTCGCGCAGCACCTCGGGGCGCCCCTCGTCGCGCGCCATCGCGCGCGCCACGGCGCGGGCCACCGAGCGCCGGCGGTCGGCCTGGCGGAGGTCCGTCGCGTCGACCTGCTGCACGAGCGCGCCGCGCGCGCCGTCGACGGTGCACGGCGTGATCGAGACCGCGAACCACGCCTCGCCGCCGCGCGGGTGGCAGGCGTGTTCGAACTCGAACGAGTCCCTCGCGCCCGAGAGCACCGCGCGCAGCCCGTCGCGCGCCGCGGCGAGCGCGTCGGCGCCGAACTCCATGGCCCGGCCGCAGGCGTGGGCGAAGCTCAGCCCCGCGCTCTCGCCGCCGCCGCGCTCGCTCGCCGCGCGCGACCACGCGGCGTTGACCCAGCGCACCGTCGCGCGCGCGTCGACCACCGCCACCTGCGACGGCAGCGAGTCGAGCGCCGCCCAGCGCGCGAGGTCGCTCGCGTCGGCCGCGCCCCGCGCGGGCTCGCGGCCGTCGTCGTTCGCCGCAGACACCACCCCAGACTTGCTCACGCTCACGCTCATGACAGACCCCGCTGAAAGACGCCGTGGAACTCCCGGGCGCCCGTCTTCGTCGCCCGTGCAGGGCCCTTCAGCGAGAGTCGTGCCGCCGCGGTTTGTACGCCTCGCCAATGCGCAACCGTGACATCAACGCAGATTCGTCGAGAATACGGGCTACGCGGGAGAGTCTGGGGTGTCGGAATTTTGACGGGTGTCAACAAACCGTCAGGCCATTTTGACGGTTCCTTGACAGGGCGCGGATGTTCAGAGGGTGACGGGCAGGTCAGCGGATGCCGATGACGCAGGCCGAGGGCGAGCCCGAGGCGTAGGTGCCGAGGAGCACCGAGTACTGGCCCGACGAGGGGCAGGTGAAGTTGCGCGCGACGGGGCACTGGCTCGTGCCGCAGCCCGAGTTGTCGTTCTGCACGACGGAGTTCTGGGCGGTGCAGGCGGTGGCGCCGGGGCAGATGCGGATCATCGCGTCGCCCTGGCACATGCTGCCGACCGCGGGCGAGCACGACGAGTCGCAGCCCACGGTGACCATCGAGCCGGGCGTGCAGGTGTGGGTGCCCTCCATCTCCCAGCCGCAGTCGCGGTCGGGGCCCATCTCGCCGCCCGAGCAGGCGTTGAGGGGGTTGGCCACGGGCGGCGGGGTGGTGGTGTCTTCGGGGATGGTGACCTCGACCACGGCGACGTTGTCGTCGTAGTTCGACTCGGCCACGGTGCGGTCGATGTTGATGCGCGCGCGGAGGTAGTAGGTGCCCGGCGGCACGTCGGTGATGTCGACGAACTGGCAGTCGAGCACGCGGCTGTACACGTCGGAGTAGCCGTGGTGAATGCCCTGGTTGCCGCAGTTGTACGGCGCGCTCGCGCGCGGCGCGCCGGCGTTGCCGGTGTAGCGCGAGTCCTCGAGGCAGAACGACTGCTTGTGCCCGCGGCCCACCTCGGCGCCGCAGCTGTCGTAGAGCCGATAGTCGGCGTAGCCGATGAAGTGGTAGTGGCGGTGGCACGTGGCCCACTCGAACTGCGGGCCCGCGCGGCCGGCCGCGGTGGGCGCGCCGAGGTAGAGGTCTCCGTCGCCGTTGTTGGGCGTCTCGAGGTCGAAGCGCAGCAGGCGGCGGCTGCCCGCCACGGTGCAGCCCTCGACGACCTCGCACGAGTTCTCGGCGAACGTGCGCCGCTGGAACTGCACCGACGTGCCCATGCGCGACTGGTTGATCTGGAGGTTGGCCGGGGCCTGGCCCATCACCTGACCGAGCTCCCCCACGGGGATGCCGTCGCGCGGCACGAACGCCGGGATCGCCGGCAGCGACGCCATGCCGTGGCACGCCGCGCGGTCGGCGGGCGGCGCGTCGGGCGCGGGCGCGTCGGCCGCGTCGATCGCGGACGCGTCGGCGGGCGACGACGCGTCG
>JBDHVF010001041.1:0-3068 GCA_039809605.1 Polyangiales bacterium
CCACGGCCCCGCCGCGGGCGGGTCGAGGGCGTCCGCGGGCGCCGACGCGCGCGGCGGCCTCGGCGGCGTGGGCGTTCCCGCGAGCGACATCGCCCGCCGCGCCACCGAGAGCGAGAGCACCAGGTCGACCGCGAGGTTCATGCCCGCCGTCGAGGTGAGGTTCGCGCGCGACGCCTGGCGCAGCAGCCAGTGGCCCTGCGAGGGGTCGCTCCACGAGGTGACCACGAGCAGCGTGCGGCCGGGGCCGTCGTCGAGCAGGTCCCAGCGCGCGGCGGCGACGCCGAAGTCGCTCTCGAGCACCGAGAAGTCGACGCGGCGCTCGCCCACCTCGACGAGGCTCGTCGTGGCCGTCACGTCGAGCAGCGACGCCGCCACCTCGAAGCGGTACGCCGCGCGGCGACCGCGGCGAGAGAGCAGCGTCACGTCGCGCAGCGCGGGCATGTACTCGGGCCAGCGCTCGGCGTCGAGCAGCGCGCGCCGCACGGCCGCGAGCGGCGCGTTCACGGGCACCACCACGCTGATCCGCGCGCCGGGGCCCGCGTCGGGGTAGTACACCAGCCCCGCGGCCCCGCGCTCGGCCAGCGGGCGGAGCTGACGGAGCTCCTCGGCCGCGGGGCACTCGATGCGGCTGCCGGCCTGCGCGAAGGCCGCGCGAGGGAGCGCGAGGGCGAGCGCCGTCACCGCGGCGAAGCGAGGGGTCACCATGGCCCGTGAAACGTACGCCCCGCTCCGCGACATTCACTTCGCCTTCTGCCAGTGGACGCACACGTCGACGAGGGCGCACCCCGCGCACCGCGCGGGGTCTCTGCGCGAGGGGCAGTGGCGGGAGATCCCGAGGTGGCAGACGGCCATGTCGTAGCGCACCGGGTCGTCGGGCGAGAGCTCGCGCAGCGCGGCGGTGATCTCGTCGGCCGTGCGCCGCGAGGCGTCGCGTCGGGCCGTGAGCCCGAGGTTGCGCGCGATGCGGTGCACGTGCACGTCGACGGGGATCACCAGCGCCGACGCGGGCACGCGCGCGAGGCCCAGGTCGACGCCGTCGTCGGGGCGCACCACCCACCGCATGAGGAGCCACAGGCGCTTCGACGCGCTCGGCCCCTCGGGGTCGGGCACCAGGTGACGCAGCTCGCTGCACGCGAGCGCGCGGAGCTCCGAGGTCCACGCGCCGAGCGCCGCGCGAAGGTCACCCGTGCGCTCGTACGCGCGCTCGAGGGAGGCGTAGAGGCCCCCGTCGCGCGACTGGAGCGCCCCCGCCGCGAAGACGAGCCGCGCGACCTCGTCGCCCGCGAAGGTGCGGTGACGAAAGCCCGAGAGCCGCGCCACGAGCGCGTCGCGCGTGGCCTCGCGCGCGGTGCGAGAGGGCGACGGCCCCAGCAGCGCGAGGAGCTCGGAGAGCTTGCGGGTGATGATCGTGACCTTGCCGAACGCGAGCAGCGCGGAGAGCATGGCGACGAGCTCGCGGTCTTCGCGGGCCTCGTAGCGCCGCGCGAACTGGAGCGGGTCGCGCGAGAGGGCGTCGCGCGCGAGGTCGCGGCGAAAGACCTCGTCCCATCGCGCGATGGCGTCGAGCGCCGGGCGGCGGCCTCGTCGCACCCCCGAACGCGCCTGTGCCCGTGACCGCGGCGGCATGCGTGGGTTATAGACGCTCCCGGCGTGGCGCGCTCAACCGCATTGCTCCTGGTGGTCGTCGGAGGGCTCACGCCCGCGGTCGCGCGCGCCGAGGGAGGGCTGCGCAAGGGCCCCTGGCTCATGGACCTTCGCCGCGACTCGGTGGTGGTGATGGCCGAGCGCGAGGTGCCGGGGCCCCTTCACGTCTCGGCGCGCGCGCTCGGCCCGGCGAGCTCGCCGGGCGACGCCTCGGCGCAGCCCGACGCGGGGCCGCTGCCGGCGCCCGTCGACCTCGACGACGACATCTCGCTCGACCTGCACGAGATCACCCTGCGCGGCCTCGCGCCGGGCACCCGCTACGAGTACCGGGTGAGCGGCCCGGGCGTGACCGCGTCGGGCGGGACCTTCTCGACGCCGCCCGCGCACGAGGCGCCCTTTCGCTTCGCGATCTACGGCGACACGCGCAGCGACCACCGGGCGCACCGCGCGGTGATCGAAGCGATACGGCGCGACGGCCCCGACTTCGCGATCCACACGGGCGACCTCGTGGCCGACGGCCGCGACGAGGAGCTCTGGCAGCGCTTCTTCGACGTGGCGGCCCCGCTCCTGCGCGACGTGCCCTTCGTGCCGGTGATCGGCAACCACGAGTTCTTGAGCCCGATGTCGTCGGGCGCGGAGAACTACCGGCGGTACGTGCACTTCGAGCCCGCGGGCGCGACGCCCGAGCTCGACGCGGTGTTCCGCTTCGCCAACACGCGCTTCGTGCTCACGAGCTCGTACGACGACTGGATGGGCCCCTCGCGCGACTGGCTCGCCTCGGAGCTCGAGGCCGCGCGCCGCGAGCAGCCCGATGGGTGGCTCTTCGTGGTGATGCACGAGGGCCCGCGCTCGTCGGGTCCGCACGGCGACAGCGACGCGCTGCGCGACGCGGGCGTCGACCGGCTCCTGCGCCGCGCCCGCGTCGACCTGGTGATCTCGGGCCACGACCACGCGTACGAGCGCGGCGACGACGAGGGCCTGCGGTACATGGTGTCAGGCGGCGGCGGCGCGCCGCTCTACCCCCGGCGCTCGATGCGCTCGATGTCGAAGATCTACCGGAGCGACTACCACCACGTGCGCGCCGACGTGGAGCGCGACCGCATCGTCTTCACGACGCTGCGCCCCGACGGCACCGTGCTCGACCGCGCGGTGCTCCGTCACGACGGCTGGGAGGACATGCGCCGCGACGCCCCCTCGGCGCAGTCGCCCGCGTCGGCCACGGCGCCCGCGTCGACGGCGGCGCCCGCGGAGCCGTGGCTCGACTTCGGCGCGCTGGTGAAGTTCGCGCCGCTGCTCGCGCTGGTGTCGGTGCTCGCGTGGGTCGCGCGGCGCAAGGCCGAGCGGCGCTGAGCCGCGTCCGCGCGGGGAATGCGGGCGTAGGGATCGCGCGTCCGCGCGGGGAATGCGGGCGTGATGGTTGCGCG
>JBDHVF010001042.1:0-3066 GCA_039809605.1 Polyangiales bacterium
GCGCCCGCCTCGACGAGGCAGCGGTCGCGCTCGCCGTCGCGCGCGCAGCCCTCGACCACGCGGCCCCGCACCAGCGCCGCGTCGGCGCCCGGCACCCTCGACCACGAGGGCATGCGCAGCGCCTCACGCCGCGCTCCGCCTGCGAGCACGGCGGCGGCGAGCAGCAGCGGCGCGCTCAGGCGCGGGCGACGGCGGCGCAGCGCCATCGCGACCGCGGCGCAGGCGAGCGACGAGAGCGCGAGCGCGACGCCCGGAGGCGACCAGGGGAGGGCGGCGCCGAGCAGAAAGCCCAGGGCGATCAAGGGGAGCGGTCCCACGGAAGATCTCTCATCACGGCCCGTGCCCGCGCGAGAGAAGCCTTGAAACAAGCTCTTTTGCGAAATGGGGGGTGGCGGATTCGGGTGGCGAGGGGGTGGCGGAGGGGTGGCGGGTGGCGGCGGACCGGAAAAGTCCTTGACTCACCCGACTCATACCCTTACGTAACGGGAGGTTTCTGGCTAACCCTTACGTGCAGGTGAGAGTTGATGACGGTGCGACTCCCCATCGCTGACGCTGCGACCGAGCTGGCTCTTCGCCCGCCGCGGGCATCGGCGTCTGCCGAGGGGCTGTCGCCGTCGGACCTTCTGCGCGTGGGCGACCTCGCGCAGCGCACCAACAAGACCGTGCGCGCGCTGCACCTCTACGAGGAGCTCGGGCTGCTTCACCCGGTGGAGCGCAGCAAGGGCGGCTTCAGGCTCTACGGGCCCGACGCCGAGGTGCGCGTGCGCTGGATCTCGAAGCTCCAGGACATGGGCTTCTCGCTGCCCGACATCCGCGAGCTCCTGCACCAGTGGGGCGACGCGGGGTCGGCGGCGGGGGCGATGACGCGCATCCGCGAGCTCTACCGCCAGAAGCTCGAAGAGACCGACGCGCAGATCAAGCGGCTCCAGGAGCTGCGCCACGAGCTCACGGCCTCGGTCGACTACCTCGAGACCTGCGAGGTGTGCGACCCGGTGCGGCTCATTTCCGCGTGCCCCCACTGCGAGATGCACGGCTGCGGCGCGCCCGACCTCGTGGCGGGCCTGCACGGCTCACGCTCCACGTGACGAACAAGGTGATGGAGATGTCGCTCAAGCTGCCGATCTACATGGACTACCACGCCACCACGCCGGTCGACCCCCGCGTGCTCGAGGCGATGATCCCGTACTTCACCGAGAAGTTCGGCAACGCGGCCTCGCGCTCGCACCGCTTCGGCTGGGAGGCCGAGGAGGCCGTCGGGTACGCCCGCGAGCAGATCGCGACGCTCATCCACGCCGACAAGCCCGAGGAGATCGTGTTCACCTCGGGCGCCAGCGAGAGCGACAACCTCGCCATCAAGGGCGTGGCCGAGTTCTACCGCGACAAGGGCAACCACATCATCACCACGAAGGTCGAGCACAAGGCCGTGCTCGACACCTGCAAGCGCCTCGAGAAGCAGGGCTTCGAGACGACCTTCCTCGACGTCGACAAGGCGGGCATCGTGTCGCCCGACGCGGTGCGCGAGGCCATCACCGACAAGACCGTGCTCGTGTCGGTGATGCTCGCCAACAACGAGGTGGGCTCGATCCAGCCCATCGCCGAGATCGGCAAGGTTTGTAAAGAGCGCGGCGTGCTCTTTCACGTCGACGCGGTGCAGGGCATCGGCAAGACCGAGTTCGACGTGCGCGCGATGGGCGTCGACCTCGCGTCGCTCACGGCGCACAAGATCTACGGCCCCAAGGGCGTGGGCGCCCTCTACGTGCGGCGCTCGAAGCCGCGCGTGCGCCTCGCGGCGCAGATCGACGGCGGCGGCCACGAGCGCGGCATGCGCTCGGGCACGCTCAACGTCGTGGGCGTGGTGGGCTTCGGCAAGGCGTGCGAGATCCTCACGAAGGAGTGGCGCGACGAGGCGAGGCGCATCGGGGCGCAGCGCGACCGCCTGGCCGAGAAGATCTTCAAGGGCCTCGACGAGGTGTACCTGAACGGCCCCGCGCTCGACAGCGGCAGGCGGCTGCCGAACAACCTCAACGTGTCGTTCGCCTACGTCGAGGGCGAGGGGCTGATGATGGCCATCAAGGACGTGGCCGTCTCGTCGGGCAGCGCGTGCACGAGCGCGTCGCTCGAGCCCTCGTACGTGCTGCGCGCCCTCGGCGTCGACGAGGAGCTGGCGCACACGAGCATCCGCTTCGGGCTGGGGCGCTTCACCACCGACGAGGAGGTCGACTTCGTGGGCGACCTCGTGGTGGGCAAGGTGAAGAAGCTCCGCGACCTGTCGCCGCTCTACGAGATGGCGAAGGAAGGCATCGACATCAAGAGCATCCAGTGGGCGGCCCACTGACCGATCGAGGGACGGAGTCATGGCGTACAGCGACAAGGTGATCGACCACGCAGAGAACCCCCGCAACGTGGGCACGCTCGACAAGGAGGACCCCAACGTGGGCACCGGCCTCGTGGGCGCGCCGGCGTGCGGCGACGTGATGCGGCTGCAGATCAAGGTGGCCGACAACGGGGTGATCGAAGAGGCGAAGTTCAAGACCTTCGGCTGCGGCTCGGCCATCGCGAGCTCGTCGCTCGCGACCGAGTGGCTCAAGGGCCGCACGCTCGACGAGGCCGAGACCATCAAGAACACCGACATCGTGGCGGAGCTGAACCTGCCGCCCGTGAAGATCCACTGCTCGGTGCTCGCCGAGGACGCCATCAAGAGCGCCATCGACGACTACCGCAAGAAGCAGGCGGCCCGCCGCGCGCAGCAGGGCTGACCGAGAGGAGAGAGACGTATGGAAGCGCAGCTCACCCCCCACGACGCGCCGGCCCCGAGCCCCGAGAAGGCCCTCTCGGTCGAGGTCACGCCCAAGGCCGTGCTCAAGGCGAAGGAGGCCCTCGCGAAGCGCGGCACGCCCGAGGCGATGCTCCGCCTGGGCGTGCGCGGCGGCGGGTGCTCGGGCTTCTCGTACGTGATCGAGTTCGCCGACCAGGCGAGCGCGCGCGACCGGGTGTTCGAGTTCGACGGGCTCAAGGTCGTGGTCGACCCGAAGTCGCTGGTGTTCCTCAACGGCTCGACGCTCGACT
>JBDHVF010001043.1:0-3058 GCA_039809605.1 Polyangiales bacterium
ACTGGCGCATGAGGTTGCCCTGCACCACCTCGTCGGAGAAGCGGTACTGCTGCTGCGCCTGCTGGAGCCGCGCCTCGGCCTGGCGGAGCTCCTGCTCGGCGCGCTCGGCCTGGCCCTCGTTGAGCATGCGCGTGGCGCGCACCTGGGCCTGCGCGGCCTCGTAGCTCACCACCATGGCCTGCACGCGCTCCTCGACGCTGCGCGCGGGCGCCGCGGCGTCGTCGGTGAGCTCGTAGCGCATCGCGAGCGGCGCGCCCTCGCGCGCGGCGCTCGACCCGGGCTCCTGCCACACGAGGCGCGCCTGGCCGAACTCGCGCGGGCCGTTGCCCGTCGTGGGGATGCGCGCGCGCAGGAGCACCTCGCGGTGCTGGCCGCCGTAGAGGCTCCCGAGGGGCACGCGCACGACCGACGCGCGGCGGTCGACGCGCACGGCGTCGGTGGCCTCGACGGCCACGCCCTCGGCCGGCGTGAACTCGATGAACACGTTGGCCGCCACGGTCTCGCCGAGGAGCTCCAGCTCGTTGTGGAGGATCGTCGCCATCTGCTGCGGCTCCTCGAGGTGGTAGAGCCGCCCCGCGCTGCGCACGGCCATGGCGTTGAGCATCCCCTCGTCGTAGTCGAGGCCCACGCCGATGGCCGTCACCTGCGTGCCGTGCTCGGTCGCCTGCGCGGCCACGTCGGCGATCGAGCTCGCGTCGGTGTCGCCCACCGTCGCGCGGCCGTCGGAGATCATCACGATGCGCCGCACGGGGTGGCTCTCGGGCGCGCGGTCGGTCGCGAGGCGCCCGGCCAGCAGCCCGTCGTGCAGGTTCGTTCCGCCCGACGCGTAGAGCCCGTTCACCCGCTGGAGGAGCACCGAGCGCGTCGACGCGCTCATGGTGGTGGGCGGAGCGAGCTCGGTCACCTGGTCGTTGAACGAGTAGACCGACACCACGTCGCCGTCGGCGAGGCTGTCGAGAAAGCTCGCGGCGGCCATGCGGGCGTTGGCGATCTTGCTGCCGCTCATCGAGCCCGACGTGTCGATCACCAGGGCCACGTCGAGGGGCGGGCGCTGCGAGGCCCCGGCCGCCGCGGGCGTGTCGACCCAGAAGCCCACCCACGTGCTCCCGTCGGCGTTCTGGAGCACACGGGTCTGCACGGGCGCCGCGTGCAGCCACGAGCCCGCGTCGGTGACCGACGCGGCGACGGCCGCCCGGTGCGTGGCGACCGCGGCGACCTGCACGGTCGTGCGGGCAGTCTGTGACGCGGCGCAGGCTGCAAGAAGGGCGGGCGCGAGGCAGAGGGCGAGACGGTTCATGGGAGATCCTCCGGCGGGCGGTTCGAGGTCCGCTGGAGACGGTGCGCCGCGCGGAAAGTTCTATACTCGCGCGCCCCGCGGCCCAGAGAGTTCCGATGACGACCACGAACCATGACGACCGGCGCCGCGAGAAGGCGTCTCCCCTCCGCGCGCTGCGCGACGACTTTCGCGCGCTCGCCACCTCGCCCCGCGAGCTGTGGATCGTGTACGCGGTGAAGTTCCTCGAGAGCGTGGCGTACTTCGCGATCTACAACCTGCTGGTGATCTACCTGAGCGCCGACCTCGGGTACTCCGACACCGAGGCCGGGGTGATCTCGGGCACGTGGCTCACGGCCGTCTCGGTGTTCGTCTTCATGGCGGGCTTCGTGGCCGACTCGCTGGGCATCCGCCGCGCGATGCTGGTGAGCGTCACCTCGTGCCTCGCGGGGCGCCTCGTGCTCGCGGCCTCGTCGACGCGCGCCGCCTCGCTCGCGGGCCTCGCGGTGATGTCATGGGGCGTCGCGTCGATGATGCCCACGATGACCGCCGCCGTGCGGCAGTACACGCGCAAGCGCACCGTCTCGTTCGGCTTCAGCTTCTTCTACGTGATGATGAACGTCGGCGCGCTCGTGGCGCCGCTCACCATCGGGCGCTTCCGCAGGCTCTTTCCTCACGGCACCGACCTCGCGGGCGCGCACCTGAGCTCGTCGCGGCTGGTCTTTGTCGTGGGCGTCGGGGCCACGGCGCTCGCGCTCGGGCTGACGCTGCTCATGCGGCCCGACGCCGAGGTCGAGCGCGCGGCCCGCGCGGCGCGCGACGGCGACGACGACGACGAGCACAGGCCCGCCGCCTCGCCCCTCGCGGCGCTGCGCGAGGTGGTCTTCGAAGCGAACTTCTGGCGCTTCATGCTCTTCGTGTCGCTGCTCGTGCTGGTGAAGCTGATCTTTCAGCACGCCCACCAGACCTGGCCCAAGTACTCGCTGCGCGAGTTCGGCGAGGACTTCCCCTTCGCCGACTACTGGGCCATCAACCCCGCGATGATCATCGTGCTCACGCCCGCGGTCACGGCCCTCACGCGGCACCGCTCGGCCTTCGCGTGCATCCTGTGGGGCTCGGTGCTCACGGCGTGCTCGGTGTTCTTCATGGCCGTCTCGACGACCGTGGCGGCGAGCGTGGCGTTCATCGTGACGCTCTCGCTCAGCGAGGCCCTCTGGTCGCCGCGCATCTACGAGTACACGGCCACCATCGCGCCCCGCGGCCGCGAGGCTTCGTACATGGGGCTCTCGCAGCTCCCGATGTTCCTCGCGAAGCCCGCGGTGGGCGGGCTCTCGGGCTGGCTGCTCACCATGTACTGCCCCGCGTCGGGCCCGCGCGACAGCCACACGATGTGGTGGATCATCGGGCTCACCACCCTCGCGGGGCCCGTGGCGATGTGGTTCCTGCAGGGGGTGATTCGCCCGAAGCCCGCGGCGCGCGAGGGCGTCGCCGCGGCGGCGTAGCGGCGGTCAGAAGTAGTAGCGGACGTGCAGCGCCGCGGCGAAGCCGAGGCCCAGAAAGAACCCGTCGTGGTCGGCGACGGCGAGCAGGGGCATCGCCTCGACCGCGACCTCGAGCGGGAACTTGAACTGGAACGCGAGGCCCACGGGCAGCTCGGCGCCGAGGAAGAACCCGCCCGTGACGAAGTGGTTGCGGTAGGAGTAGTAGGCATGCATTTCACGGTGTGTCGGGAGCGGGGTGAGTTGAGGGCGGCATGACGTGTTCGTTGGGCTGTCGCGAAACCCA
>JBDHVF010001044.1:0-3055 GCA_039809605.1 Polyangiales bacterium
GTCGCACGCGGCGCGCTTCGTCACGGCGTGCTCGCGCAACGACCACCACGACATGCACGAGCACCACGGGCACCTCCAGCAGTTCGCGGCGGCCGTCCGCGCGGCGCTGTAGCGCGCTCCTCCCCCATCGCCACGACCGAACGACCGCACAGAAGCCATGTCAAAACGTAGAACTGCCTCCTCGCTCGCGCTGCCCACGCTCGCACTGCTCACCACGGTCGTGGCGGCGTGTGGGCGCAGAGGCCGGGCCTCCGAGCCTGCGCCCATGCCCGCACCCACGGCGCCCATGCCCGCGCCCACGGCGCCCATGCCCACACCCGCCGTGGCACCGTCGCCCGCGACGGGGGGCGATCCAGTCGCTCAGCAACGCGCGCAGGTCATCTCGCTGCTCGACCAGATCGAGGCGCTGCTGATCGAGTGCGAGGCCAACCACATGGTGCACGTCGAGGCGCAGGCCGCCCGCATCCAGGAGCTCGTCGCGCAGATGGCCCGGCCGGTCGCGGCCTTCCCGGGCGCGGCGGAGCCCTACGCGCAGTTGCAGGTCCACGCGCAGCGCTTCACCGAAGCCTGCCGCCACGGGAGCCACCACGACATGCATGAGCATCACGCGCACCTGCGGCGGTCCGCGGCGGGCGTTCGCGCGGAGCTGTAGCGCGGTTCACCTTCCGCGTGGTGCGTTCGCGCGCGCCGAGAGACCGCGCAGGTCACAGCGTGACCGATGAGGTCTCACCAGATGAGAACGCGATTCGGGCGGCGTGGTCTCGCGCGCCCATGGTGGCGAGGTTGCAGTGAGGTCCGCGCGAGATGTCTCCGCGACTCGTCCTGCCGCTCGTGCTCGTTGTCGTGGCGTGCGGCGGCGGCGCCCGCGACGGGCGCCGACCCACCGACTCCGGCCAGGACGGACCGCAGCTCGACGCGAGCAACGACGACGCCCGGTCGTCGCAGGACGCCGGCGCGACGGTCGTCGACGTGCCCGCGGAGGGGGCGCCACGCGGGGGCGTCTGCGAGGCGCCGGCCGCGCGCTGCGCCTGCGCGTGCGACGTGGACGACCTCGCGTGCATGCGCCGCTGCGCGGCGGACGCACCCCGCTGCCAGCGGTGCTTCTTCGGCACGGTCCTGCTGATCTGCTGCCCGTCGGAGGCGCACGGCCTCGACGAGTGCTCACAGTCGAGCGGGTGCGATGCGGCCGACGAGCCGTGCCTCGCGCTGCGCTGCCGCGCAGAGGTCGACGCGTTGGAGCGGTGCTGGAGCGCCGCGGTCACCGCCGCGCGGTGCCGCCAGGAGATGACGTCGTGCTTCGGCGCCGACTCGCCGCGCTGCGGGTCGGCGCCGTGACGACGAGCAGCGCTGCGACGCCCCACGCGAACCGTGCCGGCGTCGTGCGCGTGCGCGGAGGCGTCGTCGCGCACGCGCAGCCCCCCTGCAACGCGCCGCGGTCGGGCGGGGTCGCGTCATCGACGGGCCGCGCGTCATCGGCGAGCGTCGCGTCGAGGACGGGGGCGTCGGTCGCCGCGTCGCCGAAGGCGCTCGCGCCCTCGGGCAGCGGCGCATCGGTGAGCACGTCGGCGGGCGTCGGCGCGTCCACCTCGCCGGCGTCGACGGTGGGAGTTCGCGGGCGGAAGCACAGGAAGTTGTCGGTCCAAGCGTCGGGGTCGGCGGGCTCGGACCATCGGAGGCAGCGTATGCCGGCGATCGGCCCCGCGAACGACCACGCGAACTCCCACGGCGCGCTCTCGGGCGCGCAGAGGTAGTTGTCGCCCCAGCCCTGCGCCGCGGGCTCGCTCGGCTCGGTGATCGCGACGCAGCGCATGCCCTCGCGCGGCCCCGAGAACGACCATGCGATCCCGAGGTCGGTCGCGGAGCAGAAATGGTTGTCGCTCCATGTGTGAGGGTCCGAGGGCTCCTGCACGTTGACGCAGGTCATCCGGGGCTCCGGCCCGTCGCAGCTCCGCGCGACGTCGCCCTCGCGCGTGTCGCACGGCGGAGGGGGCGGCGGTGGGGGCGGCGGCGGGCTCTCGCAGGTCTCGGCAGGGAGGCTTCGGTAGGCGCCTTGAGAGACCCAGTAGCTCGAGGGGCCACCGCAACCTGAACGCGCCGCGAAGGGGTCGTCGGGCGACGTGCCCCCGAGGCGCACTTCGAAGTGGCAGTGCGGCCCCGTGGAGTTCCCCGAGCTGCCGACCTGCCCGATCCAGTCGCCGCACGCGACGCTCTGGCCGACGCGCACGCGCACGCTGCCGCGGCGCATGTGACTGTAGTGGGTGACCTTGCCGTCGGCGTGCCGGATCGCGACGTAGTTGCCAAAACCCCCGCCGCCACCGCACGACCCCGAGGTGTAACGGTCGAACTCGCCGTCGTGGGCGGCGACCACGCTGCCGGGCGCGGCGGCGACGACGTTGCGGCCGGCGTCCTGCGCGGCGAAGGTGCCGTAGATCGCGATGTCGGTGCCGCGGTGGCCGTCGTACGTGTTCGAGCCGCAGTTCCGCGCGACGTGCCGCGCGACGTCGTGGTCGATGCCGCGCGCGACGAGCGCACGCGATCGACTCCTCAAGGAGGTCGCCTGCCGGATGTACGACTCGCGCACGTTCCACATCATCCTGACGCCCTACTACAACGCCGACCACCGCAACCAATTTCACGTCGACCTCACCGCGGGCGCGCACACGATCCGCTACGAACTCCGGGCGGCGTCGACCCCGAGCACTCGCCCCTCTTCGACTGGCTCTACGACGACGACTGACCGGCGCCGCGGCGCGAGGGATCGCGCACTCGGCGACGAGCACCCTCGCTCCGGCCGCATCCCGCCCGAAGTGCTCTCGGGGCGGCCACGAGCCGAGCGACGCCTCAGCGCGGGACGATGCGTACGACGCGGTTGTTCCTGCGATCGACCGCGAACAGCCGCCCCTCGGGGCCGAAGGCGATGCCCGTCAGGGAGTTCTCGTCCGTGCCCGTGTCGACCCAGTTCACGCGCTCACCCGAGAGCCTGAACGCGCTGATGCGACCGTTGGCGTAGTCGCCCACGTAGAGCAGCCCGTTGCGCAGCGCGAGCCCCGAGGGC
>JBDHVF010001045.1:0-3055 GCA_039809605.1 Polyangiales bacterium
CCACGGCCCCCGCGCGCCGCCCCGGCCCCGCTCGCCGCGACGCCGCGGGCCCCGTCCGCGCGCGACGTGGTGCGCGTCGGCGTCTCGCAGCTCCCTACGCTGATGAACGGCGTCGTGATGAACGGCACGCGCCGCGGGCTCGTGCACGCCACGCCCGAGGGCGACGCCCTCGCGCTCCTGGCCGAGCGGGCGCCGTCGGTCGACAACGCCGCCCTGCGCCTGCACGCCGACGGGCGCTTCGAAGTGCGCTGGAAGCTGCGCGAGGGCCTGCGCTGGAGCGACGGCCGCCCCCTCACCAGCGACGACGTGCGCTTCGCGTTCGAGGTCTCGCCCGACCCCCGCGTGGTCGAGCTGCGCACCCCCGACGCGCGCACCGTCACCGTCACCTACCGCAACGTGCTCGCCGCGGCGCTCGACGGCGTCGTCCCCTTGCCCCGCCACCGCCTCGCCGACGCCATGCGCCGCGGCGGCTACGAGGCCGTGCTCGAGGCGCGGCGCGCGCAGCCCATGCCCGGCGCGGGGCCCTACCGCGTGGTGAGCTTCACGCCCGAGCGCGAGGCCGTGCTCGAGGCCAACCCCTACTTCCTCGGCGCCGCGCCCTCGATCCGTCGCGTCGAGGTGCGCTGCGTCGCCGACCACGCCGAGCTCACGCGCGCGTTCGAACGCGGCGAGCTCGACCTCGTGGCGCCGAGCACGCTCACGCCCGAAGAGGCCGACGCCCTCGCGGCCACGAGCCCCCGCGCCGTGCTCCAGCGCCCGTCGAACCGGCTCTACGCGCTGCAGCCCGACCCCTCGGTGCCCCTGCTCCAGCGCCGCGCGGTGCGCGAGGCGCTGCTCCGCGCGGTCGACCGTGAGGCCCTCGCGCGCGCCCTCTTCGGCGCGTCGGGCCGCGTGGCGAACGTCCCCTCGCCGGGCGCCGAGCCCGAGGGCACGCCCCGCGTCACCTTCGACCTCGCGGCCGCCCGAGAGGCGCTCGCGCGCGAGGGCGCCGCGGGGCAGACGCTGCGGCTCACGCACGGCGAAGACCCGATCGAGCGGCGCGCCGCGCGCATGCTCGCCGACGCGTGGACGGCCGCGGGCGTGGTCGTCGAGACCCGCGAGGTGCCCTCGGTGATGCCCCTCGCGCGCTCGCGCGCCCACGGCGGGCTCCTCTTGCACGCGATGCTCTCGGAGCGAGACACCGACGCGCGGCGCTTCTGGAACCTCCCCCGCGACGGCGCGCGCTTCGACCTCGGCGCGCGCACCGAGGCCTTCGACGACGCCGTGGCCGAGCTCGTCGAGCGCGAGGAGCGCGCGCTCTTCCCCGAGCGACGCCAGCAGCTCCGTGAGCGCCTGAGCGTGCTCTTCGCCGCGCGGCTGCCGCTCATGCCCCTGGCCTTCGCCTCCGAGCGCTACGTCGTCGCCCCCTCGCTCCAGGGCTGGGACCTCGGCCCCAGCGCGCGCTTCGGCGAGGGCGTCGAGCGGTGGCACTTCGCCGCCGGCGCGCGGTGAGTCGCTTCCCCGTAGCGTCGCGCCCGGGCGATGCCCGATACTCTCCGCGCCGATGCGACGGATACCCTGCCTCGCGCCCCTTGCCCTCGCGACGCTCCTCCCCCTCACGGCCTCTGCGCAGCCCGTGCCCGTGCTCTCGGTCTCGGTGCGCGACCGCGCCCCGTCGCCCGACCTCGTCGCGCGCGCGGCCTCGGTGACCGGCGCCGACGCGCAGCACGGCGCCGCCCTCTCGGCCACGCTCACCGAACGCTTCGGCCGCTTCGCGCCGCCCGACGACGCCCTGCGCGCGCAGCGCCAGGAGGCGCTCTCGGCGATCGACGCGTACTTCGCCAGCGCCTCGCGCGCGCGTCGTCGCATCGAGCCCGCGGCGCGCGCCCTCGAGCAGTCGCGCGACGCGCTCGAGCTCCGCGAAGAGAACCGCGCCGTGTACCTCCGCGCGCTCATGATGATCGGCCGCATCGAGCTCGAGGCGCAGCACCCCGAAGCCGCCGATCCGTGGTTCCGCCGCGCGATCGAGTTCGAGCCCTCGTGGACGCCCGGCGGCGACTGGCCCCCCGCCGTCGTGCAGCGCCACCGCGAGCTCCGCGGCGCGGCCGTCGCGCCCGTCGCGCTCACCGTACGCACGCCCCGCGAGGGGTGCTCGGTCACCGTCGACGGCGCCGCGGTGCCCGGCGCGGCGCGGGAGCGCGAGGTCTCGGTACGCCCCGGCGCGCACCGCGTCGCCGCCGCCTGCGACCGCCCCTCGCGCGTGCGCACGGTCACCGTGAGCGCGCCCGTCACGGTCTCCATCGACCCCCGCCTCGACGCCGCGTTGCAGCTCACCGGCGCGGCCTCGCTCACCTACGCCACCGAGGGCGACGCGTCGCGCCTCGTCGACGACGTCGCCGCCGTGGGCGAGGCGCTCGGCGCGCGCAGGGTCGTCGCCGTCGACGCCAGCGGGGCCCGCGTCGTCGACGTGCCCTCCCGCTCGGTGCGCGCGACCCTCTCCAACAGCGCGAGCGACTTCGAAGCGCGGCTCGACGCGGCGCTCTCCGACGCGCCCTCGACCGCCGCCGTCGTCGCATCGGTGACGCCCCCTCGCGAGGCGCCCGTGACGACCGTCGAGCGCGGAGCGGGCCCGTGGCCCTGGGTGCTCGTGGGCGCGGGCGGCGCGGCGGTGGCCGCGGGCGCCGTGCTCCTCGTGCTGCGCAACGGGGAGTTCGACCGGGCCGTCGAGCGCTGCCCCACGAGCGCGAGCGGCGCGTACCAGTGCGGCCCGCTCGACGACGCCCAGCGAATCGAGGCGCGCTCGCACTACGACACCGCGGGCACCTACGACGCCGCGGGCTGGGCGGCCGTCGGCGTCGGCGGCGCGGCGATCGTCGGGGGCGTCTTGTGGCGCGTGCTGGGGTCGCCTCCGCGCAGTGAACGCAGCGCGTTCGAAGCGCCCTCGCTACGCGGGGCCTTCACCCCCGGCGGCGCCTCGGTGCAGGTCGACGGGAGGTTCTGACTCAGGTTTGGCCGTTGACGAGTCTCGCTGCGTGTGAGCGCGGCGCGCGAGTTCGCACGGCCCCCTCACCGCGCT
>JBDHVF010001046.1:0-3053 GCA_039809605.1 Polyangiales bacterium
TGGAGTGTCCTACCGGCCGTGGACTGTCGATGGCTACTCCCGGGTGAAGTCCCAAGCGGCGGCGCCAGCGGGGGAGCGCGTCGAAGGGGAAGGGCCGGGCCATCAAACGGCGGGGATTCGGCGCGCGGCGAGGGCCGGGAGTCAAGCGGCGCTGACAACGGAGTCATGCGTCGCCACAAAGTGCGGGGCGCGCGGATGTTGTTGCCGAGCGGACGGAGTGAGGGCACTCTCGCCGCGTGCGTCCCACGGACCCGTACGTCGGGCGGGAGATCCTTTCCGGTCAGTTCAAGGTGCTCGAGCGCATCGGCTCAGGGGGCATGGGCGCTGTGTACAAAGCGCAGCAGCCCAGCATGGACCGCTTCGTCGCGGTGAAGATCCTCCACTCGAAGTTCACCAAGCGGAAGGATCTCGTCTCGCGCTTCCGGCGCGAGGCGCGCGCGATGAGCCACCTCACGCACCCCAACACCGCGAAGGTGTACCTCTACGGCCAGCTCGAAGACGAAGCCTGCTACATCGTGATGGAGTACCTCGAGGGGCGGAACCTCGGGCAGATCGTGCGGCAGGAGGGGCCCCTGAAGCCCGAGCGCGCGATCGCGGTGCTCATCCAGGCCTGCGGCGCGCTCGAGGAGGCCCACCAGAAGGGCATCATCCACCGCGACCTCAAGCCCGAGAACATCTTCCTGTGCTCGCAGGGCGGCCTCGAGGACTTCGCCAAGGTGCTCGACTTCGGGCTCGCCAAGGTGACCGAGCGCGAGATGCAGCCCGGCTCGCTCATCCTCACGCAGGAGGGCATGGTCTTCGGCACGCCCGAGTTCATGTCGCCCGAGCAGGCGCAGGGGAAGACCCTCGACCCGCGCAGCGACGTGTACTCGCTCGCGGTGATCCTCTACGAGCTGCTGACGGGCAAGCTCCCGTTCGACGCGCGCACGCCCATGGAGTTCATCGGGCTGCACGTGCAGGCGCAGCCCATTCCGCTGGCCGAGCGCGCGCCCGACAAAGATTACCCCCACGGCCTCCAGGCGGTGCTCGACCGCGCGCTCGCGAAGAAGCCCGAGGACCGCTACCAGAGCGCCGCCGAGTTCGCGACGGCGCTGCGCTCGATCGTCAACGACCGCAACGTCGAGCAGGCCATGAGCGCGATCCCCGACGCGGCCGCCGCGCTCGCCGAGACCGTGCCCGCCATCGCGGCCATGAACCAGCGCGGGCACGCGCCCAGGCCCCTGCAGGCGGTCGATCCGCAGCCCTCGCCGAAGGCCCCGACGCCGCAGCCCAACGCCCTCGTGAACGCGCTCGCGGAGCACGAGCCCAAGCCGCCGTCGCAACGCCCGAAGCAGGTGACCGACCCGCGCGCGCCCGAGGCCCGCGACACCTCGCCCGCCGTGACGGGCCGCGGCACCAACACCGCCGGGCTCATCGCCATCGGCGTGGTCATCGGGCTCATCGTCGCCGTCGGCGCGCTGGCGATGATCCGCTTCGTGCTGTAGCCCGGTGCCGCTTGACACCCGCGGCGCAGCGGAATAACCCCGCCGCGCCCGATGCGTCACGTGCTGCTCATGTTCGCGCTGCTCGCTGCGCTCGTCGCGTCGCCCTCGGCGGCGCTCGCGCAGCGGGCCACGCCGCCCGACCCCTCGGCGCGGGTGTACGTCGTGCTGCCGGGCGACACGCTGCTGCGCGTCGCCACGCGCCTCGGCGTCGAGCCGCGCGAGCTCGCCGCGCGCAACGGCCTGCCGCGGCCGTACACCCTCCGCGTCGGGCAGCGGCTGCGGTTGCCCACGGGCGTGAGCCCCGACGTGCTCGCGACGCTCCCCACGCGCGACGAGGCCGCCAACGCGGGCTCTCCGCAGGGCACGCACCGGCCGGGCTTCGTCTCGATGCAGCGCGTACGCGACGGGGCCGAGCTCGCGACGAACTTCTCCGCCGCGTCGCCGAGCCTCCGCACGCGCGTCGCGCGGTTCCTGCGGGCGCGCGACGGCCGCGAGCACCTCGTTCACCCGCGCCTGATGCGCACGCTGCAGGTGCTCAGCGACCGCTACGGCGGGCGGCGCATCGAGGTGCTCTCGGGCTATCGGCCCGGGCGCGCGGGCGTCGCCGTGTCGCACCACGCGCGCGGCGAGGCCGTCGACCTGCGCGTCGAGGGCGTGGCCCTGCGCGACGTGTGGACCTTCTGCCAGACGCTCCGCAACGTCGGCTGCGGCCTCTACGCGCGCGCCAGCTACGTGCACGTCGACGTGCGCCCGGCGCCCCTCGCGTGGCAGGGGCCGCCGCGCCGCGGCGCCTCGCAGGGCGGCTCGCTCGACCCCGACCCCGACGAGGACCCGTCGGTCGTCGCCGCCGACGCCGCGCCCGACGACCGGTAGGCCGTCAGTCGGGGCACGCGCGCATCGCCTCGGTGTACGCCTCGCTCACGCGGCGGATGGCGACGTCCTGGTCGATCGCGTCGGGGCTCGGGCGCTGCACGGTGGTGAGCATCGAGGCCCAGCGCTCGCGCAGCCGCGCGAGGCACGGGTGGCGCCCGCCCTCGGTCTCGAGGGCCGTCTCGCACGTGCCCGCGCGCGCGCCGAAGCGCTCGCGGTCGGCGCGCAGGCCCTGGCGGATCGCTCCTTCGAGCCGCCCCGCCTCGGGCTCGTGGCCGACGCCGTCGAGCGCGCACCGCACGAGCTGGTGCACCGCCTCGCGCGGAGAGCGCACGGCGCGAGGCTCGTCGCGCCGGCACGCGGCGACGAGGGCGATGACCGCGAGGCCGGCGAGCGCGCGGCCCTCCCCCCGTCCCCCTCCCGCGGAAGCGGGAGGGGGTGCCTGAGAGCGGCCGCATAGCCTCACCCCCAGCCCCTCTCCCGCGAGGGCGCGGGAGAGGGGAGCGCTGCCGCTCGAGACCTGCACGCGGATCGTCGGACCGCGACGGGGACCCGGGCGCGCCGTGCTCCTCTCATCATCGCGCGCGCTGCTCGCGCGAGGCCGTGCTCCCCTCTCCCGCGCCCTCGCCTTGCCTTTAGCCAAATCCATCCGACACGTGCGCACCCGCGTGGCGGGGTTCACACCGAGGGCATGGAAAC
>JBDHVF010001047.1:0-3050 GCA_039809605.1 Polyangiales bacterium
CGGAGACCGCCCCCCTCGGCGTGCGCACGACGGGGGCGTGGGCGATGGGCACGAACGCTCCGTCGCGCTCGTACCCGACGGCCTCGTCGTGCTCGGCGCCCGCGGGCAGCGCGCGCACGAAGCGCTCGCCCGTGGGGGCGATGCCCGTCACCCGGCGCTCGAGGTGCTCGACGCCGCCGTGGAGCCCCGCGCGCAGCGACACGACGCAGAGCACGAGGTGATGGCCGGCCGCGCGCTCGGCGGGCACCTCCCAGAACGCGGTGAGGGTGCTCGGGTCGACCGGGAGCGCGCGCACGACGAGGCCGCCGTAGCCCGCGGGGGGCTCCTGGCGGTCGAGCATCTCGACGGGCGACGGGGCGGAGGGGGCATCGCCGAGCAGGGCGAGGCCGCGGCGCGCGTCGGCGTCGTCGGGCGCGCGAGAGAGCACGGCGTGAAAGATCGCGCGAGCCTCTTCGGGGCGGCCCTGCCCGAGCAGCACGTGGCCCATGGTCGCCGTGGCGAACTCGAGGGGCAGGGCGTTCTCCTCGCCCTCCTCGTCGCGAAAGCGCGGCGTGGCCTCGCCCGAGGCTTCGGGAGCGTGGGGCTGGTACGCGTCGCCGCCCGTGCGCGGCGCGGCGCCGAGGGGCGCGTCGGGGGGCGCGTCGAGGGGCGCGCCGGGGGCCTCGGGCGGGGGCGCGACGTCGGGCACCGCGTCGGGGTAGCGCGCGCGGGCGTCGTCGAGCAGGGCGCGCATGCGGGCGGTGAGGGCGCGGAGCTCGTCGAGGGGGTCGGGGGGGTTACGGTTCATCGTCGGGCTCCTGGGCGAGGGCGTCGCGGGCGCTGGCGACGTCGAGGGCGATCTGGGCGCGCAGCGCGTCGACGCCGTCGAAGCGCGGCTCGTCGCGCAGGCGGCGCACGAAGGTGACCCGCAGCGTGCGGCCGTAGAGGTCGCGGTCGGCGTCGAGCAGGTGCGCCTCGATCGAGCGGCCCGCGCGAAAGGTCGGCCGCGCGCCGAGGTTCAGCACCGCGTCGTGGCGCGCGCTCGCGGGGTCGCCGTGCACGCGCACGCGCGCGGCGTAGACGCCGTCGCGGGGCAGCGCCTCGGTGGGCGTGGCGAGGTTGGCGGTGGGAAAGCCCAGCGTGCGCCCGCGCCGGTCGCCACGAACGACGAGGCCGTCGAGGTCGAAGCGGCGGCCGAGGAGGGTGCGCACGAGGGCGAGGTCTCCGTCGGCGAGGGCCTGGCGCGTGCGCGTGGAGCTGATGGGGACCGCCCCCTCGGTGACGGGGTGGATCACGTGGGCGGTGAAGCCGAGCTCGGCGGCGAGGTGCTTGAGCACGGCGCCGGTGCCCTCGCGGTTGCGTCCGAAGTGAAAGTCGTGGCCGACGAAGACCTCGCGCGCGCCGAGGCCGAGCACGATCTGCTCGACGAACTCGCGCGCGGGCTGCGACGAGAGGGCGGTGTCGAAGCGCAGCACGACGACGGCGTCGAGGCCCGCGGCGGCCATGAGCTCGAGGCGCCGGTCGAGGCCCATGAGCTTCGGCGCGGCGCGGTCGGGGGCGAGCACGCGGGTGGGGTGCGGGTCGAAGGTGAGCGCGAGGCTCTGGCCCTTGAGCGCGCGCGCGGCCTCGATCACGCGGTGAAAGAGGTGCTGGTGCCCGCGGTGCACGCCGTCGAAGTTGCCGATCGCGAGGGCGGTCGGCGCCGTGAGCCCCGCGACGCGGTAGTCGTGCGCGATCAACATGGTGCCACCGGTGAGGGGCGCGACCCTACCAGCCGGGCGCGCGGGGTTCCAGCGCTCACGCGGGCGAACGCCGGCGACGCCAGAGCCAGCGCGCGCCGAGGGCGAGGGCGGCGGCGGCCACGAGGGCGAGGGCGGCGCGGTTGTACGCGTCGAGCCAGCCCGCGAGGGCCTGGAGGTTGTGCCCGACGAGCGCGGCGAGGGCGAAGAGCAGGGTGTTCCAGAGCGTGGCGCCGAGCGCGGCGGCGACGAGCACGTTCACGATGGGAAAGCGCCTGAAGCCCGTGGCGACCACCACGAAGGCCCTGATGCCCGGCAGGAACCTGCTGCCGACGACGAGGGCGAGGCCGTGGCGGTCGAGGGCCGCGGTGGCCGCGAGGGCGCGGTCGTGCGCGCGCGCGACCCACGGGTGCCTGGGGAAGTGCGAGCGGCGCTCGAGCCAGCGGCCGAAGAGCCACGCGACGGCCGACCCGGCGATGCTGCCCGAGACCGCGGCGCCGAACATCACGGGCAGCGACCACGCGCGCGCGAAGCCCACGGCCGCGCCGAGGGTGACCCCGAGGTCGCCGGGGAAGGGCGGGAAGACGTGTTCGAACGCGCTCGACGCGGCGATGAGGGCGGCGCCCTTGGTGACGTCGTGCGCGTCGAGGCGTTCGAGCGCGTGGAGGATGTGCTGCCCCGGGTGCATCGGAGCGAGGGAATCTGGGTCAGGCCGTCTGCAAGCGGAAGAGCTGCTGGCCGAGGAGCAGGAAGTCGCCGTTGCGCAGCGAGCGCTGGGCGCGGATGCGCACGTAGGTGCCGTTGGAGCTGCCGACGTCGATGAGGCTCACGCGGTTGCCCGTGACCGTGAGCTGGCAGTGCAGGCCCGAGACGTACCCGTCGTCGGGGAAGAGGATGTCGCCGCGCTCGCGTCCGAGGTAGATGCCCATGACGGGCAAGGGGAAGGCGTTGCCGTACGAGTCGCGGCCGGTCACGAGCGAGACCCTGCCCACGAGGCCCTCGAGCTCGGCGCCGAGGCGCTCGGTGCCGTCGGGCTGCGTCGCCACGGGGTGCAGGAGGTCGAAGCGCAGGATCTCCTGCCCGATGCGGAAGACGTCCTGGTCGTGGAGCTCCACGGGCTGCTGGCGCTCGATGCGCACGTACACGCCGTTGAGCGACCCCTCGTCGCGCACCGAGATGGCGCTCGCGCTCACCGAGAAGGTCGCGTGGCGCGGCGAGAGGTACGTGTCGGTGGCGAAGAGGCTGCCCACGTCGCGCCCCACGGGGTTCTCTCCGTCGTGCAGCGAGAAGGTCGCGCCCTCGGAGCCGTCGGGGCGAATGAGCACCAGCCGC
>JBDHVF010001048.1:0-3045 GCA_039809605.1 Polyangiales bacterium
GTCGTCGGCCTCTTCGACGCGCGGCGCGACACGCTCGACCTCGCGGACCAGGTGCACTTCGTCGCCGACGGGCCCCACGAGCGCCAGCTCCTCGGGCTCGCGGGCGTGTTCCTCGGCACGACGTCGCCGCCGCGCGCCCTCGCGCCGGCCGACCTGCCCGAGGGCGCCCGGCCCGCGGGCGTCACGCGGGTCGACGCGGCGGTCCTGTCGCCCGACGCGTCCGACGACGTCCGCCGCGCGGTGGGCCGGCTCGCCGCCGCCTTCCGGGGCTGAGGCGCCGATGGCACGCAAGAAGGCCAAGGCGGACGTCTCGTTCTCGGACGCGGCCGCGCGGTTCCTCCGGGACGTCCTCCGCCCCGACCTGCGCCAACGCGCGGAGGACCCCGCGGTGCGCGTCGCGCTGCGCGAGCTCTGGGAGGAGCAACGCCGCGCGCACCGCACGAGCGACCGCGAGGACGCGTTCGTCGAGTACACCGTCGAGCAGGTCGGCGCGTCGTGGATCCTCTCGACGCTGTTCCGCCGCGTGCTCGAGGAGCGCGGCTTCGTCGCCGAGCGCCGCGTCGCCGGCGAGGGCGCCGAGGACGACGAGGCCCTGTTCCGGGAGCAGTTCCCGCACCTGGGCCCCTGCGAGTACCTGCTGAGCTCGTTCAACGAGGTCGGCACCTGGCCCGAGGGCACGCGCATCCTCTCGCCCGCGGTCAGCGACGCCTGGAAGATCGCGCCGTCGCAAGAGGTGGCGCGCGGGCTCCTCGACCTCTTCCGCGATGCGGATTCGCGGGGCGAGCCGCGCTGGCGCTTCGAAGGCACCGACACGAGGTTCCTGGGGGACCTCTACGAGAGACTCTCGGAGGGGGTCCGCGAGCGGTTCGCGCTGCTCCAGACGCCGAAATTCGTCGAGGAGTTCATCCTCGACGAGACGCTCGAGCCCGCCCTGCGCGAGTTCGGGCTCGAGGGGCTGAACGTCATCGACCCGACGTGCGGGTCGGGCCACTTCCTCCTGGGGGCGTTCGCGCGGCTGCTCGAGGCCGAGCGCCGGGAGCACCCCGCGCTCGACCCCAAGACGGTCGCGCGGCGGGCGCTCGCGCACGTCCACGGCGTGGACATCAACCCCTACGCGGTCGCGATCGCGCGGCTGCGGCTCGCGCTCGCCTTCGCCGAGGCGTCCGGCGTCCGGCAGCTCGCGCCGGATGGCGCCGAGGAGGGCTCCGAGTACGGCGCGCTCGCGGAGCAGGTCGTCGTCGCGGACTCGCTCGCGTTCGACGCGGCCCAAGGCCAGGGCGAGCTCGCCACGCTCGCGCACGACGCCGACGCGCAGCGCGCGTGGGGCGTCGCCGGCTTGTCGTTCGAGAGCCCCGGCGCTGTTCGCAAGGTGCTCACGAAGCGCTTCCACGCGGTGGTCGGCAACCCCCCCTACATCTCGGTCAAGGATCCCACGCTCCGAGACGCGTACCGCGCTCGATACCCCGACAGCGCGAAGGGGAAGTACACCCTCTCCGCCCCGTTCACGGAGCGGTTCTTTCAGCTCGCGAACGCGGAGGGTGGCGGCTTCGTGGGGCTCATCAACTCGAACGCGTTCATGAAGCGCGAGTTCGGCAAGGGCCTCATCGAGAGGGTCCTGTCGCGTCTTGACCTGTCGCTCGTGGTCGACACGTCGTGCGCGTACATCCCTGGGCACGGCACGCCCACGGTCATCATATTCGGCCGCAACCGAAGACCTTTCGGCGACTCGGTTCAGGTGGTGATGGGCCGACGCGGTGAGGCGTCGCTACCGGAGGACCCCGCGAAAGGTGCCGTGTGGGCGTCAGCGGTGTGTCACGCCCACATCGTCGGCTACGAGGACGACTACGTCACTGTCGGCCGCGTCTCGTTGGCGACTCTCGCGAGGCATCCCTGGAGCCTCGGCGGGGGCGGCGCAGGCGACCTGAAGGAGCTGATCGACGCGTGGGGGGAGAAGCGCTTGGAGGACTACGCGGAGAGCGTTGGAGTCTCCTGCGTGACCGGCGAGGACGACCTCTATGTACTGCCGCGTGGCGCGGCAGAGCGCGCACGGATCGAGCACCGGCGATACCTCGTAACAGGGGACATTCTTCGCGACTGGTCGGTCGGGGAGTGCGACACGTGCATCTTCCCGTACGGTGACGGGCTCAAGCTCCTCACGTTGGCGTCAATGCCCGCGGAGGCCCGACACCTCTGGCCGGCCCGCTCGATCATCCGTCTGCGTCGCCGCTTCGGGGTGCCAATGATCCAACGAGGCGCGGCGTGGTACGAACTCCAGGAGCTGTATCGCGAGAAGCTCGCGACGCCGCTCTCGATCACCTATCCCGAGGTGGCGACGCACAACCACTTCGCGCTCGATCGTGGCGGCAAGGTCTTCAAGAACACGGCGCCCGTGATCAAGTTGCCGGCCAGCGCGTCCGAGGACGAACACCTGTCGCTCCTAGCGTGGCTGAACAGCAGTTCGGCGTGCTTCTGGATGAAGCAAGTGGCGCAGCGCAAGGCCAATCAGACCGAGGATCGCCCCGAACGGATGGAGGCGGAGATGAACCGCTTCCAGTTTTCGGCAACGGTCGTGGGAGCGATGCCGGTCCCAAGGCGCGCGGTACTCGGCGCCTTGTTGCATCACGGGCGGGAAATGGAGGGGATCGGCAACCGGGAGGCGCCCTTCACCGCCGAGCGGGTGGCGGATCGCATCCGGACGTCCGATGCGTCTGCGTCGCGCGTGATCGAGGAGGCTGAGCGCGCCCACGACCTCCACCGCCGCCAGCGCATCGCCGTGCAGGAGAACCTCGACTGGTACGCCTACGCGCGGGTCGGCCTGTGCGACGAGGAGGCGGGCCAGCCGATCGAGTTCCCCGACGGGCTCGCCGCGGAGGCGCGGCTGTTCGTGTGCGCGACGCCCCCCGCGGGGCTCTCGACCGAGGGCATCGCCACCTGGGAGCGTCGTCGCGCGGCGCTCGCCGAGAGCCGCAAGGGCTTGGCCGAAAATAACTTTGTCAATTTCGACGGTGCGGCCGGATCGTGTAGCCCCACTTGGGAAGCGACCGG
>JBDHVF010001049.1:0-3035 GCA_039809605.1 Polyangiales bacterium
GTCGGCCAGGTCGAGGCCCGCCGCGTGCGCCACGCGACGGAGCTCCCCCATCGCCGCGGGGAGGTTCATCGCGAAGGCCCGCGTGGGCTGGGCGAGGATGGCGAGGGCGGCCATCGCGCGCAGCGTCGGGCGGCCCGCGCAGTCGGTGAGCGAGCCGACCCAGCGGGGAGCATCACGGCTGCGGAGGCGGCGCACCTCGACGGGGGCCCTGAGGCACAGGCGCACGGCGCGGGCGCGCTCGTCACGGCGCTCCGCGGCGGCCACGCGGCGGGCGCGCACCTCGGTGATCGGGAGCACGACCTCGTCGGTCGAGCCCTGCCTCGCCGCGGCCGCGAGCCTCCCGAGGCTGCGGGCGCGCGCGGGAGCCCCGGGGCCTGGGGCCTGGGGGCGCGCGGGGGCGCTGGAGTTCCGGTGCTGCGCGGCCGCGTCGGGGCTCAGGGCCGTGAGGCCGAGGGCGCATGCGAGGGCCGCCAGGGAGCGGGTCAGCGTGCGGTGCATGGGCCGTCGGTAGCCGGTGCGAGGGCGCGAACTCAACTTTGCGGCAGAGGGGGCGCCGCCCGGCCATTGGCGATGAATGTCACGAAAGTGGCCGCGAGCCCTTGCGGCCACGACCGGGCCGGGGCATCTATTCGCCGCTCTCAGGCCGGTGGGCGCCGCCATGACGACGCGAGAGGGTCCCCTCCTCTCCTCGCCGGCGCCCAGCGGATCCACGGAGCGACATCCATCACCGAGTCGCGATTCGCACACCCACCGCTTCATCCCCAATGTCTCCACGACACGCGAACGTTCACGGGTGACGCCACGGGCGCGCGACGCACCGGCATCCACAGAGGACCATCACAGGGGTAGTGACCGCATGGCGCGAGAACGCGAGCGCGAGCGCAAGAGCTGGCGCGAGATCGATCGGTCGAGGAGCCAGAGCTACCACCACGAGGAGCTCCAGAAGCGCGACGCCACCGCGAAGCCCAACGCCGCGGTGAAGGAGTACAAGGCCGCGCTGGAGGCGCTCTTTCAGAAGAAGCCCGAGGCCGCCGAGAAGATCGAGAAGATGATGCCCACCGTGACGCTGCCCCGCGTGGTCGAGGCCAGCGCCGACGACGCCGAGCTGCGCGCGGCGCAGAAGCGTCAGGACCTGCTCCGCAAGATCGGCGCGGCGCAGAACCCCAGGGCCATCTCCGACACGATCGACGCCTTCCTCGGCGCGGGCTTCACGCTGCCCGACGACCAGGAGGTGCTGCTCCAGATGCTCGAGCACCGCGACGAGGAGCGCGTGCGCGAGGCCCTCACGCGCCTCGAGCACCTGCTCGCGGGGCAGCTCCCCAAGCGCAAGCCCGTGCTGGTGCAGCGCCTCAAGCGCCTCGAGGAGCACGCCGAAGAGAGCGCCACGCGCGCGGCCGCGGCGCAGCTCCGCCGCAAGGTGGCCTGACCGGTCAGCGCGACCGCTGCGCCTCGGCCACGCGCGCGAGGTTGTAGCGCAAGAGCCCCGTCGACGACCGGAAGCGCCCGAGCACGCGGTCGATGCCGTTGTACTCGAGCGAGGGCCGGTCGTCGGTCACGGGCGGGGCGCCGTCGACGAAGCGCCGCAGGCGCGCGGGGTCGAGCGCGAACGCGGTGGTGAGCCGCGCGTCGACCGCGCGCCGCCGCGCCTCGGGGATCGGCCGCGGGGACATCACCAGCAGCCCGGTGAAGTCCCCCGGCGTGATGACCAGCCAGGTCTCGGGGAAGACCGCGAGCGCGGCGGCCGCGATGCGCCGCGCGTCGTCGGGCGCCGTGAGGTGCATCGGGAGCCACTGCACCATCACCCCGTCGTCGGCGAGGCGCGCGCGCGCGATGCGGTAGTACTCCTCGGAGTAGAGCGCCGACACGCCCGCGAAGTGCGGGGGCATGGGCTCCTGGGTGATGACGTCGAAGCGCGAGGCGCCGGCGCGCAGGTACGCCCTGCCGTCGTCGACGTGCACGCGCACGCGCGAGAGCGCCGCGGGGTTGTCGGGCGACGACGCGGCCGCGCAGCGGAACACGTCGGGGTTCAGGTCGACCACGTCGACCCGGGCGCCGGGGAACGACGCCACCGCGCGCAGGGTGGTGCCCGTGCCGAAGCAGATCACCAGGGCCCGCCGCGGGCTCGGGTGCAGCAGCATGGGCAGCGCCCCCATGAGGTGCATGTAGCCCGCGGTGTCGGCCGTGCCCGTGGCGACGAAGCCGTCGATGAGCACGTCGCGCCGGCCCGTGGGCAGGTGCTCGAGCACCTCGGTGATGGCCGTCGGGCCCTCGCGGTAGCACCGCACGCGGTACTCGGCCTCGTGGCCGACGACGTGCTGCGCGACGAGCGTCGACTCGCCCGGCGCCGCCCCCGCGCGAGGCCGCTGCGCCCATGTGATTCCAGCGAGCGCGACGAGGGCGGCCGCGGCCCACGCCCAGCGCCTGCGCGACGGGGCGCGTCGGGCGACGACCCACGCGCCGGCCACGACCTGCACGACCGACACGAGCGCGATCGCGCCGCGCACGCCCACGAGGGGAACGAGCACGAAGCCCGCCGAGAGCGAGCCCGCGACGCCCGCGAGGGTGTTGACCAGCACCGCGCGCCCGATCGTCGCGCCCGGCGCGCGCTCGCTCGTCGAGAGGGCCACCGCGAGCGGGAACACCATCCCCATCGCCAGCGCCGCGGGGAGGAGCAGCGCCGACGCGACGGCGGCCTCGACGGCCAGGCGCGCGGCCCACGTCACGCGCTCGCCGCGGAGCCCCTCGACGATCGTCGCCGCCTGCGCGAGCGAGGGCGCGAACGCGAGCGTGACGGCGCCCGCCGTGAGCAGGGCGGCGCCCAGGTGCCACGGAGCCACGGCGCCGCGGCGCAGCGGCCCCGCCACCGCGCGCGCCCCGAGCGAGAGCCCCGCGAGGAACACCGCGAGGATGATCGCCAGCGCGTGCGCCGTCGCGAGGAAGCCGTAGACCAGCAGGCGCGACGCGAGCCCCTCGTGGGCCATCACGCCGATGCCCGGCACGCCCGCCGCGAGCAGCGCGTCGCGGGCGGCGGGGTC
>JBDHVF010001050.1:0-3028 GCA_039809605.1 Polyangiales bacterium
CAGCGAGGGGCTGAGGATGTACTGCCCGAAGATCGACGCGTCGTCGGTCGGCGACGCGCTGTTCCACGCGTCCTTGTAGGCCAGCGGGATGAGCACCTCGTTCACGAGCGGGATGCCGAGGCGCGACACCTGCACGAACTGACCGTAGCCCTCCTGACAGGGGTAGTTGTTGGGCCCGCGGCCGATGCGCGACGCGCGGCGGCAGTCGCGGCGGATGGTGATGCGGGGCCTGCTGGCCGTGGCGTACACGCCGATGACGTTGCCGCGGTCGGTCATCGCCGTGGTGGTGCCCGTGCGCACGAGGTCGGCCACCGGCACCTGGAGCGCGATCGTGTGGACGTTGTACCCCGCGACGTAGTCGGTGCCGCCGCCCTGGCTGCCGAAGCCCTGCACCGTGCTGCGGAAGGTCACGTCGTCGAAGACCGCCCCGAGGTCGACGAAGAACGGGTCGTCGGTGGGGCCCGCGAAGACGCGGCCGCCGCCGGTGAGGTTCTGCACGGCCTGCGACCAGATGTTGGTGTAGGGCACGTCGTCGGCCGCGGGCATGCCGCCCGTGCCGTACGCGAAGCGGCCCACGTAGGTCGGCGCGACGGGGAGGTTGGTGCCGATCACCTCGGGGCGAGCGCCCGCCCTCACGCGCGTGACGGTCATGGTCTGCGCGACCAGGGCGTTGTGAAAGTTGCTCGGCCCGGGCAGGCCGTCGATCTGACCCACGTTGTAGAAGAACGTGCCCGCGGGCCCGGCGGCGCCCCCGACGCCCATCGCCATGCCGGGGTTGTAGTGCGTCTGGAAGCGGAACTGGTACACGACGTCGTTCGCGCGCCCGTCGCCGTTGTTGTCGACCTTGATCTCGTAGAGCACGTCGTCGGAGAAGCGCAGCCAGTTGGGCCCGCCGCCCGGCTCCTCGAGGCCGATGTACGTCGCGATGAACGTGACGGTGCCGGGCGCGTCGGGCGAGGTGAAGGCGTAGAGGTCGTCGTTGTCCGCCGACGGGTCCTCGGAGATGAGCGGCGCCTCGCGGTGGCTCGACGCCCCCGCGGCCATCGGCACCGCCGCCGCGGCCATCATCATCGCCAGCCCTGGAACGCCCAGTCGCATCTTCGTGGTCATCACTACGGTCCTTTCGTGAGGTCCTTGCGGCAGCGCACCGATGCCCTTCGTACGCCCTTCGCCTGCGCCCCCTACGGCGCCCATGTCACGGTCGGATTTCTCCGACCCGATGATCACCCGAGCGCGCCGTGAA
Organism: Polyangiales bacterium; assembly: GCA_039809605.1. Taxonomy (GTDB): domain Bacteria; phylum Myxococcota_A; class Polyangia; order Polyangiales; genus CAISKJ01. Next base: position 1,244 of record JBDHVF010001050.1, read on the forward strand.
GGAAGGTCTTCCCGAGCACCCGCTCCATGAACCACATCGCTCCCAGCGCCCCGAGCGCGAGGCTCCCGAGGCGCTTCACACCGCGGTCGTAGCCCCACCGCCTCGACGCGAGGCCCAGCAGGGGAACGGCCGCGAACAGCACCGCCGCGAGCGCGCCTCGCGACACGCCCGCGCTCGCCAGCAGCCCGTACGCGACCGCGAGCGACGCGGCCGCGACGGCGAGCGACGCCCACGTCCACCGCGGGCGCGCCAGCACCGCCAGCACCGGCAGCGCGAGCAATACCACGGCGAGCTGCCCGAGCTCCACGCCTCCGTTGAACGCCAGCAGCGACGCCACCACGCCCCGCGCGGGCAGGCCCTGCTCGGCGAGCACGCCCGCGAAGCCGAAGCCGTGCACCAGCCCGAACGCGAAGGTCAGCGCCCTGCGGTGCCGGGGCTCGCGCACCGCGACGTTCTCGGCCGCCACGTACGCGATCGACGCCGCGATGGCGGGCTCGACCACCGACGGCGGCAGCGTGAACCACCCCAGCGCCGCGCCGATGAGCGTGAGCGAGTGGGCCATGGTGAACGACGTCACGACGAGCGCCACGTCGCGCGCCGCCCGCCTCGCCGCGCGCGCCCCCGCCACCAGCAGCAGCCCGCACAGAAACGCCACGTGGTCGTAGCCCTGAAAGATGTGCTCCACGCCGAGGCGCGCGTACTCCGCGAGCTGCCGGCCGAGGGTGCGCCCCGAGGCCAGCGAGAACGACCGATCGCGCTCGACGAAGACGTGCCGCCCCTCGCGCCCGAAGGCGCGCACCGTCGCCATCCCCTGGTGCCGCGGGTCGACGTCGAAGAAGAGGTCGTAGCGCAGCGCGAGGTCTTCGACGGTGTGCGGGCACTCGTAGGGCACCGTCACCGCGAGCTCGAACGTGCCGCGCCGCTCGCGCACCTCGGCGCGGTGGGGCCCCGGCGCGCAGCGGCTCCCCGCGTCGGTCACGGCGAGCCTCTGGCGCACGTACCCCGCCGCCCGCGCGGCGCCCGCGAGGGCCTCGTCGCGCGAGAGCTCCAGGCCCGGCGGCGCGCCGATGGCCTCGTTCAGGTCGATGGCCTCGATGCGCGCCTCGACCGTCGCCACGCGCCCCTCGGCCTCGACCCGCAGGTACGTCACCGAGTTCTGGTGCGCGAGCGCCTCCCCCGCGGCGAGCGAGGCGCCGAGCGCGAGGGCGAACGCGGCGGGCGAACGCATCAGAGCTCCACGCCCGGGTGGAGCGCGCGCGCGAGCAGCGTCACGGCCCGGCCGATGTGCGGCCCCTGCCGCCGCACCACGGGGTCGTCGATGCGCGCGACGCGGCGGCTCGCGATGGCGGGCATGGCCGCGTACTGCGACCACGCCTGCGCCAGCGGCGGCGCGGGCGACGTGAGGTCGACGAGCACCTGCGGCACGTACGACATCACCTGCTCGATGCTCACGATGGGGTACCTGTTCTGGGTGAGCACGGCGTTCTCGCCGCCCGCGAGGCCCAGCAGCTCGCCGACCCACGAGCCTCTGCCCGCGAGCACCAGGGGCTCCTGCGCGTGGACGGCGATCGCCCGCGGTCGCCCCCTGCCCTCGACCGCGCGGCGCACGCGCGCGAGCTCGTCGTCGATGCGCGCGAGCAGCTCGCCCGCCGCGCCGGGGTCGCCGCCGAGCGCCGCGAGCAGCGCGATCAGCGCGCGCACGTCGGCCACGCTCTCGGCGCGCGGCGAGAGGGCGCGCGCGCCGCGGGCCTTCAGCCGCTCGATCACGGCCACGTTGGCGGGGCC
>JBDHVF010001051.1:0-3019 GCA_039809605.1 Polyangiales bacterium
GGAGGGCTACCCGTACCGCGTCGAGAGCGCGCGGCGCACGGCGTGGCGCTCGAGCGCGAGCGCGATGAGACGGTCGACGAGCTTCGCGTACGGAACGCCCGTGGCCTCCCAGAGCTTCGGGTACATGCTGATGCGCGTGAAGCCCGGCATGGTGTTCACCTCGTTGAGGTAGACCGCGCCGGTGTCCTTCTCGACGAAGAAGTCCACGCGCGCCAGGCCCGCGAGGTCGAGCGCCTTGAACGCCTCGACCGCCATCGCGCGCACGCGCGCCATCTGGGCGTCGTCGAGCTCCGCGGGGATCTTCAGGATCGCCCCGTGCTCGTCGAGGTACTTCGCCTCGTACGAGTAGAAGTCGTGCGTCGGCACGATCTCGCCCGCGATGGAGGCCTCGGGGCGGTCGTTGCCCAGCACCGCCACCTCGACCTCGCGCACCGCGTGGCCCCGCTCGACGAGCACCTTGGTGTCGTAGCGGAACGCCGTCGCCAGCGCCTCGGCGAGCGACGCGTCGTCACGCGCCTTCGAGACGCCCACCGAGCTGCCCATGTTGCAGGGCTTGACGAAGCACGGGTACCCGAAGCGCTCGCGGGCCTCGCGCGCCACGTCCGCGGGGTCGCGCCCGTCGCCCGCGCGCACCACGAAGCCGTCGACCACGGGCAGGCCCGCCGCGCGAAACAATCGCTTGGCGAAGTCCTTGTCCATGCCCGCGGCCGAGCCCAGCACGCCGCTGCCCACGTACGGCAGGCCCGCCATCTCGAAGAGGCCCTGGATGGTCCCGTCTTCGCCGTAGGTGCCGTGCAGCACGGGGAAGACCACGTCGAGCGCGCCCACCGCGGGCCCCGCGCCCACGGCCACCAGCGTGGCGTCACCCGACGCGCTGCCCGGCGAGACCGCCACCGCGGGCGCCGCCGCGTCGAGGTGCAGCGGCGCGCCCGGCGTCGAGAGCAGCGCGCGCGCGGACTCTTGAAGGTGCCAGCGGCCGTCGTGGTCGATGCCGAGGAGCACGGGCTCGTAGCGGTCGCGGTCGAGCGCGTCGAGGATCGAGCGCGCCGAGAGCAGCGAGACCTCGTGCTCGCCGGAGCGTCCGCCAAACACCAGTCCGACACGGAGCTTGCGGTCCATGCTCGGGCGCTATCACACCCGCCGCGCCCCGGGCCACTTTGCGGGACCGTTCGCGGTGCGTGTAGAGTCCGCCGCGGTACGGGCGTTGCTCTTTCGGCTCGACGCTCACGCTCTCAACCCTCTCCCGGCGCACAGCCAGAGGCACACCGCGACAGCCATGTCAGAGATCGGCCCCCGTCCGCGATCGCTCCCCATCGCCCCCAAGGCCCCGCCCGCGCGGAGGATGCTCCCGCTGGCCGACGAGGTGCGCCCCATCGACCGCCGGTGGCAGCCCATCTACGCGGTGTGGGAGATCACGCTGCGCTGCGACCTCGCGTGCCGCCACTGCGGCTCGCGCGCGGGCCACGCGAGGCCCGACGAGCTCACGACGGCAGAGGCCCTCGACCTCGTGAAGCAGATGGCGGAGCTCGGTACGAAGGAGGTCACGCTCATCGGCGGCGAGGCGTACCTGCGCGACGACTGGACCGAGATCGCCCGCGCGGTGCGCGCGCACGGGATGGAGTGCACCATGACCACGGGCGGCCGTGGGATCACCGCGGAGCGAGCACGAGAGGCGAAGGCCGCGGGCATCCAGAGCGTGTCGGTGTCGGTCGACGGGCTCGAGGAGACGCACGACAAGCTGCGCGGCGTGAAGGGGAGCTGGCGCGCGGCCTTCGACGCGCTCGCGAACCTGCGCGCGGCGGGCGTGCACGTGTCGGCCAACTCGCAGTTCGGGCGCTATTCATTGCGGCAGATGCCCGAGGTGTTCGAGCTGCTCGTGGCCGCGGGCATCCACTCGTGGCAGACGCAGCTCACGGTGGCGATGGGGCGCGCGGCCGACGAGCCCGACCTCCTGCTCGAGCCCTACCAGGTGCTCGAGGTGATGCCCATGCTCGCGCGGCTCAAGAAGCGCGCGGACCAGGCGCGCGTGCGCATCTGGCCGGGCAACAACATCGGGTACTTCGGGCCCTACGAGCACGTGCTGCGGGGCACGCTCCCGCGCGGGCACATGGCCTCGTGCGGCGCGGGCCGGAGCACGCTCGGCATCGAGGCCGACGGGTCGATCAAGGGCTGCCCCTCGCTCACCACGAAGGAGTACGTGGGCGGCAACATCCGCGACAACACCCTGCGCGACATCTGGGAGCGCGCCTCGGCGCTGCGCTTCACGCGCGACCGAACCGTCGACGACCTCTGGGGCTACTGCCGCGGCTGCTACTACAACGACACGTGCCGCGCGGGCTGCACGTGGACCACGCAGGTGCTCTTCGGCAAGCCCGGCAACAACCCCTTCTGCCACCACCGCGCGCTGGAGCTTCTGCGCGAGGGCAAGCGCGAGCGCCTCGTGCGCACCGAGGCCGCGCCGGGCCTTCCGTTCGACCACGGCACCTGGGAGATCGTGCTCGAAGACTGGCCCGAGGGTGAGCTCGCGCGCGCCCGCAAGCTCGCCGAGACGGGTGAGGGCTGGCTCACGGACTGACCGACGGAGCGACGCGACGATGTACCGCCCGCCGCGCCCTCGCGCGCGCGCGTGGCGAGCTGCAACGACCATTCGAAGTGGGAGGAGAGTGACTTCATGAGCCTCGTACCGTGCCCTGGCTGTTCGCGTCACATCCGCGTGTCCGAGCGCGCGTGCCCGTTCTGCCGCGCCGCCATCGCGCCCTCGATCGCGTCGAAGGCCATCCCCGGCGCGACGCAGCGGCTCTCGCGCGCGGCGGCCTTCGCCTTCACCGCGACGCTCTCGCTCGCGGGGTGCAGCGACACCACGGGGCCTTCGCCTACGCCCGACGCCGCGGGCGACCAGGTCGCCGACGGCGCCGCCGACGCCGCCGCGCCCGACGCGCCCGCGAGCGACCGCCCCGCGACGCCCGACGGCTCGCCCGCCGACGTGGTCGACGACATGGGCGGCCCGGCGCCCGCGTAC
>JBDHVF010001052.1:0-3018 GCA_039809605.1 Polyangiales bacterium
CACCCCGTCGCCGAGCGGCAGCTCGCGCACGACCGAGACCGACGCCGGGTCGATGCCCGCGAGCGAGCGGGGCAGCGCCGCGGGCTCGGCGCCCGGCAGCGTCTCGATGGAGCGCACGGCCCGCTCGACCAGGGCGCGCAGCACGGCGACGCCGAGGCCGTGGCCGCCGCCGGGGCGCGGCTCGCGGGGAGCGAGCAGCCACGCGAGAAAGCGCGTGTGGGGGCGCTCCTGGTGGGTCCACGCGAGCACCTCGAGCGGGTCGAAGGGCGGGGCGATCGCGTCGAGCCGCTGGAGCTCCGGCGAGGCGAGCATGTCGGCGATGCACTGGCGCGACGAGAGGCGCCGCGCGAGCGGGCGCGCGGGCGTCCCTCGCCGCGGGGGCGGGGGCGTTGGCTTGGTCGTCGGTCGCACGGGGAGCCCGCGAAGCTATCACACGCGCGGCCGCGCGCGGCACACCTGCTCGCGCCACGCGACCGAGAAGCCGAAGCGGTTGCCCGGCCCCTCGGGGCCCGTGAGCACCGTGGGCGCGCCGAGGCCCGTCGCGCCGCCGCGCAGCACGGTGATCTGGCCGGTGAACATGCTCGCCCGCTCGGCGGTGATGACCACGTCGCTGAAGCCGTCGCCGTCGACGTCGCGGGCCCCGCCGAGGGCGCCGCCGAAGAGCGCGCGCGGCGCCGACGCGTCGAAGAGGTTCTGCGCGGCCGTGGTCGACACGCCCATGGCCCCGCCGCGGAACAGGTACGCGCGGCCCGTGTACATGTCGACGCGCGGCGCGCTCGCGAGCACGTCGGCGAAGCCGTCGCCGTCGGTGTCGCCCGCGGCGGCGACCGCGGTGCCGAAGTCGCCCTCCATGCCCGCGGGGCCGACGAGGGTGGTCGTGGGCATCACGGTCACGCCCATCGCGCCGCCGTGGTAGACGTGCACGCGCCCGGTGCCGTTGTCGATCGCGGGCGCGGTGACGGCGAGGTCGGGGTAGCCGTCGCCGTTCACGTCGCCGACGCCCGCGACGGCGCTGCCGATGCGCCCGCCGAAGGGGTCGGTGAGCGACGACGCGGTCGCGCCGAGGCCCGACGGCGCGCCGCGGAACACGAACGCGCGCCCCACGCCGAAGGTGTGCTCGGGCGAGCCGACGACGAGGTCGCCGTCGCCGTCGGCGTCGAAGTCGCCCGCGCCCGCGACGGCGGCGCCGAAGCGGCCCATCATGCCCGCGGCGCCGTCGAGGGTGACCGAGGGGTCGGCGGCCACGCCGCGGCCGCTGCCGTAGTACACGTACACGCGGCCGTCGGCGGTGTTGGGCGCGCCCACGGCGAGGTCGTTGTAGCCGTCGGCGTTGAGGTCGCCCGCCGAGGCGACGGCGGCGCCGAACATCGCGCGCTCGCCGTCGCGGCCCTCGAGGGTCATCGCGGGCGTGGCGGCGAGGCCCGCGGTGCCGCCGAGGTAGAGGTACACGCGGCCCGTGTTGTTGTTGTAGCCGGGCGCGCCCGCCGCCACGTCGCTGAAGCCGTCGCCGTTGAAGTCCGCGACGGCGAAGCTCCACGCGAACTGGGTGGGGAGCGTGCCCGGCCTCGGGGGCGCCGGGTCGTCGATCGCGGCGCGCCCCATGGGAGAGAGCCCGCCCGAGGTGCCGCGCAGCACGTAGAAGCGCGCGCCCGGCATGGCCAGCAGCGGCGCGCCCACGACCACGTCGGAGTAGCCGTCGTGGTTGATGTCGGGGTTGTCTCCCCACGCGGCGACGGGCGCGTCGCCCGAGGTCGCGCGGCCCGTGACGGTGACGCGCCACGAGGGCGACATGAGCGTGCCCGCGCGCGCGCGCCAGAAGAGCGTGCCCGCGGGCAGGTCGGCCGCCGGTCGCCCCGCGCCGGGCGCGCCCGGCAGCGTGGTGAGCACCATGGTGCACGGCCGGTCGCGGCACACCTCGACCACGGGGCCCTCGGGCGCGTCCGAGGGGAACGTCCATCGGAACGACGGCCGCCGCCCGGTGGAGAAGCTCCCCGACGGCGGCCACACGAGCCGCGGGAGCTCGCGGCAGAGGTCTCCCTCGCGCATGTAGCCCGGGTCGCACTCGAAGCCGCAGGCGCCCATCGAGCACGTGGCCGCGGCGTGCGCGGGCGCGGGGCACGGCGTACAGCGGTCGCCGCAGGTGAGCGGAGACGCGTCGTCGCCGCACTCGCTGCCGCACGCGTGCGAGCCGGGGTTGCAGCGAAAGCCGCAGGCGCCCATCGAGCACGTGGCGACGCCGTTCATGGGCACCGGGCAGCGCGTGCACGAGGGGCCGCAGCCGAGGGGCGAGGTGCCGTCGGAGCAGATGTCTCCGCAGCGGCGAAAGCCCTCGCGGCAGGTGAAATCGCAGCGCCCCGCGGCGCACGCGGCCGCGCCGTTCTCGGGCGTGGGGCACGGCGAGCAGCGGTCGCCGCACGAGCCCGGGCTGTCGTCGGCGGAGCACGTGCCGCCGCAGGCGTGGTAGCCCGCGGCGCAGGTGATCTGGCAGGCGCCGTCGCGGCAGGCCACGGCGCCGTGCTCGGGCACCGGGCACGGCGAGCACCGGTCGCCGCAGGTGGCCTCGTCGTTGTTGCTCGCGCAGCGCGTGCCGCAGGCGTGGTAGCCCGCGTCGCACGTGACCGAGCACACCGCGGCGGGGCCTCCGCCGAAGCAGCTCGCGCGGCCGTGCTCGGGCGTGGGGCAGGGCGTACAGCGCGCGCCGCAGGTCTCGGGCGCGTTGTCCGACACGCACGCGTCGCGGCAGCGGTGCGACATGGGCGGGCAGGGCTGCACGCAGCGCGAGTCCTGGCAGGTCGAGGGCGCGGCGCACATGTTCCCGCACGCGCCGCAGTTCGACGCGTCGATGGTGAGGTCGGTGCAGCCCGCGCGGGGGCACCAGGTCTGCGGCGACGAGCAGGCGCAATGGCCGCCGCCGCACCACGCGCCCGCGCCGCACGACGCGCCGCACGCGCCGCAGTGGTCGGGGTCGGTCATCGGGTCGACGCACGCGTCGCCGCAGCGCGCGGGGCGCGACGGCGG
>JBDHVF010001053.1:0-3012 GCA_039809605.1 Polyangiales bacterium
TTCTACACCGAGGAGTACGACCCCAGCTACGGCAACGGGCTGATCCCCGCGTCGGCGCGACGGGTCGAGGAGATCGCTGACTTCTGGTGCCGCTACCACTTCGGGCAGCCGCTCGCCGACTGGATGGCGAGCGCCCCATCGACGCTCGTGGAACGCTCATCGCGTCGACCTGGCCCGCCGTCGCGGCGTGGGTGGCACGCGGCGGTCAGGTCGAGATCGGGCAGGCGGGTGGGCACGGCTCCTTCATCCAGGCGCTGGACGAGGGAGGCATCGTCTGGGAGGGGCGGCACGAGTACCCGTCCCTCGATGCGGCGCTGTCGGCGCTGGATCGAGCGCTCGCGAAGCGTAGCGCCACACGTGCCGCCCCGCGGGTGTAGCCTCCAAGCTCGTCGCGAGGTCGCCCTGCCATGAGTGAGTACCAGTACTACGAGTTCGTCGCGGTGGACCGACCGCTCTCCCGCGACGAGCAGGCGCAGCTCCGCGCCATCAGCTCGCGCGCCGAGATCAGCGCCGCGCGCTTCGTCAACGTCTACCACTACGGCGACCTCAAGGCCGACCCGCACGCGCTGCTCGGGCGCTCCTTCGACGCGTTCGTCTACGTGAGCAACTGGGGCCACCGGGAGTTCGCCCTGCGCCTGCCGCGCGAGAGCGTCGACGAGAAGGCCCTCGAGCCCTACCTCGCCGCCGAGGTGTTGGAGCTCGCCACCACGCGCGAGCACGCCACGCTCACCTTCACGTACCGCGACGAGGAGGGCGGCGGGTGGGTCGACGACGAGGACGCCGCCGCGTGGATGCCGTCGCTCCTGCCGCTGCGCGCGCAGCTCCTCCGCGGCGACCTCGCGCCGCTCTACGTCGCGTGGCTGCGCGGCGCACAGGAGGGGGTGCTGTCGTCCAGCGACGAGGGCGAGGAGGTCGACGAGGACGCGCTCGAACCGCCGGTGCCCGCGGGGCTGCGGGACCCGAGCGCGGCGTTGCAGTCCCTCGTCGAGTTCCTCGACGTCGACTCCGACCTGTTCGCGGCCGCCGCGGAGGCGTCGCCCGACGCGGAGAGCGATGCGCTCGATCGCCGGGCGCTGGGGGCATGGCTCGCGAAGCGCCCCGCCGCGGACAAGGACGCGTGGCTCACCCGCGTGGCCGCCGGCGAGGGCGCGCGCGTCGAGGCCGAATTGCGGCAAGCCTTCCGCGCCGCAACGGCTCCGGCCCGCGGCGCCCGCACCGCGAAGCGCCGCACGCTCGCAGAGATCAAAGCGAGGGCCCGCGCGCTCGCCGAGGAGCGCGCGCGCCGCAAGGCCGCGGACGCCGAGCGCGCCCGCGTCGCAAGCGAGCGGGCCGCCGCGGCCGCGCGGGAGCAGCGGCTCGCCGCGCTGGCGGGACGCACGCAGGGCGCGTGGGCGAAGGTCGAGTCGCTCGTCGAGCAGCAGAAGGGGTCCTCCTACGAGGAGGCCATCGCGCTGTTGCTCGACCTGCGCGCGCTCGCCGAGCGCGAGGGGGCGACGGCCGACTTCGCCGCACGCATCGAGGCGCTGCGGGCGCGGCACCCGAAGAAGCCCGCGCTGCACCGCCGGCTCGCGGCGGCGAGGCTCGCCTGAGAGCGTCGCGCTCGTCGTGACCGATGGGGATGTCGTCCTCCGCGGCCGGCGCGAGGCGGTGCTCGCGATGATGGCCTCGGGGGCGTTTCCCCTTCCTCGATGTCAACCACGACCGGGGAAGTTCTTGCTTCCGTCGTGGATTGGCTCCCCTTCCTCGACGTGTATCGAACCATCTGCATCGCGCCGGACAGGAGCGTGAGGGCGCTGTTCGAGCGCGTGCGAGAGGTGCTCGACCCGAACGCGTGACACCCGCGGAGTCGGTGCGCGGAACGGGTACGTGATAGGCTTTGCGGACGATGGCCCCGACGTGGAACGACGAACGCTCGAACCGCTTCCGCGCGCTGCGCGCCGCGGAGGCGCGCGGGGCGCTGACCGCGGAGCAACGCGAGGAGCTCGCGAAGCTCCTCGCCGAACTCGACGCGCAGGAGGAGCTCGCGCTGTCGGCGGCCGCGGCGCGGCATGGAGCGGAGCTGTCGGCCCGGCGCGAGGAGCTGGCGCGCGCGCAACACGCCGAGGCGGACCTCGAGCGGGTGCTCGAGGCCCGGCGCGCGCTGCTGGCTGAGGCCCAGGACTACCTCGCGCGGCTGCGCGCGCGCCGCGCGGCGCTCGCCGAAGAGGTGCGCGACGTGTTGCGCCGCACCGGCACCGAGAGCTGATCGGGACCCGCGTGGACGCGGTCGAGCGTCTGCGGGCGCGGTACGGGAGCCGGTGCGCGTACTGCGGCGTCGAGGAGGTCGACGTCGGCGCGACGCTCACCGTCGATCACCACCGCCCTCGCGCCCATGGAGGTGGCGACGAGGAAGGCAACCTCGTGGACTGCTGCCCTCGCTGCAACGAGTACAGGGGGAGCTACTGGCACGAGGTCGACCCGCCGGGGATCCCGCTGCTGCACCCCGGCACCGATGATCTCACGGCGCACCTTCGGGAACTGGACGAGGGTCGTGTCGAAGGCATCACCGAGGAGGGGGACTTCTTCATTCACCACCTCCGGCTGAACCGGCCGCAACTCGTCCGGCATCGTGCGCGACTGCAGGCGCTGCGCAAGGTCCGCGAGGAGCTCGACGCCGCGAAGCACCGCGTCCACTCGCTGGAGCAGAAGATCGCCGCGCTCCAGCAGGCGAGCGCGGCTGTCGAGGACGACATCGAGCGCGGCGGCCGTTGATACCAACTTCACGTCAAGTTTGCCGCTTTCGCGTGTGCGACGTGTCCCCCTACCCAACGCTGTCGCGCACCTTCGGGAGCCCCCACCCAACGCTGCCGCGCGCCCCGCCCCCGCGGAGCGAGGGCGTGGCTGAGCGTGCTGAAACGAGGTGACGAGCTGCATGCGTCTCGCAGGGGCCCTCGCGCTGCGAGGGCGACCATGGCCCCTTCGCATTCCTCGCTTCTCGCCGCTCGATCGAGATCGACGACGACGCGTGATCGA
>JBDHVF010001054.1:0-3003 GCA_039809605.1 Polyangiales bacterium
GCAGGTCTCGCCCGTGGCGCAGCGGCGGCACTCGCAGCGCGGCGCGCACACGCCGTCGACGCACGCGCTGTCGGCGTCGCAGGTGACGCCCGCGCACGTGTCCACGCAGCGGCCCGCGCGGCAGGCCTGGCCGCGGGGGCACGCGATGCCCTCGCACGCGCCGACGCAGCGGCCGCCGACGCAGCGCTGGCTGGCCTCGCACGAGACCGCGGCGCACGACGCCTCGACGCAGGTGCCGCGGTCGGTGCACACCTCGCCGGGGAAGCACCCGAGCTCCACGCGGCAGCGGTCGACGCACACGCCGCGGTCGCACACGCGCGCGGCGCCGCAGAGGCCGTCGCCCTCGTCGGTCACGCCGTCGCAGTCGTTGTCGACGCCGTCGCAGCGCTCGTCGCCGGGCTCGACCGCGCCCACGCACGTGAGCGCGCCCGCGCGGCACTGGCGCACGCCCGCGGCGCAGGCGCCCATGCGGCCCGTGTCGCACGCGGCGCCGCCGCCGGTGCACGCGATCGAGTCGACGCGCGCGACGAAGTCGGTGAAGTTGTTGTCGCCGCCCGAGTAGAGGTCCTCCCACGCGAAGTAGAAGGCGTCGGGGGCGGTGCGCGAGTCGTAGATCAACAGGTGGATGTACGAGTCGGCGCCCATGCTGTCGGGGTTGTACTGGCGCTCGGAGAAGAACGTGTGGCCGGGCGCCCCCGCGGCGGTGCTCGCGCAGCACATGGAGCAGCGGCCCGAGGTGCCGTCCTCGGGGGTGCGCAGGAAGAAGCCGATCTCGCCGCCGCGGTAGTCGGGGTTGCCGCGCAGCGAGAGGGTGAAGCGCGCGCCGTCGGCCGCGTCGCAGGGGATGAGCACGTGCAGGTCGGCCGGGTCGGGCGCCATGCCGGGCCGCACGTTGTACCAACCAAAAACGTTGCGAAACGCCGCCGCGCCGCGCGTGACGAGGGTGAAGGTGAGCGTGCAGCCGGGCACGAAGCGCTCGGGCATCACGGCGGCGTCGCGGCGCACGTCGACGGCGGTCTCCCCGCGGCCGTTGAAGAGCGTCTGGAGCGCGTCGCCCACGGGGATCTGCGGCCCGCCGCGGGGCTGGTTGATCGCCGACGCGGGCGGCGAGAGCGTCACGAGGGCGGCGAGGAGCGCAAGCGAGCGAAGGAGTCGGGCCACGAGGGAGCCTCCAGGGCGGCGGATTGTTCCCCCGCGCGCGGCGGTTGAACAGCCCGTTGAAGCGCGGTGGCGGGGAGCTTATGCTCCGCGCCCTCGAAGCGATGTGAAACCCCGCGGGGCCCGGCGCGTATCATCGCGCCGGAGCAGTCACGGCGGGGCCGACGACCGGCGGCACCCCCACATCAACGGCTCGCAGAGCGGAGGCACAGCGAATGGGAATCATGGACTCGGTGGGCAACTTCATCAGCGGCGACACCTTCAAGAATGGCGTGCGCGAGATGATGATCGCGCGCCCGCAGGACAACAACGACCTGATCTGGAAGCACCCCGACCAGACGATCCCCATGTTCGCGCAGTGCACCGTCCGCGCGGACGAGTGGGCGGTGTTCTCGAAGGAGGGCCGCCCCGTCGGCACGCTCGACGCGGGCCGCTGCACCCTGTCGACGGCCAACATCCCGTTCCTGTCGAACTTCATCGACCAGTACACGGGCGGCAACTTCCTGATGACCGAGCTCTTCTTCGTGAAGCGCACGCCGTACCCCAAGAAGTTCGGCGGCTCGCTCGGCAACATGATCGACCCCATGACGGGCATCCGCCTGCGCGCACGCTGCCACGGCGAGATCCTCCTGCGCGTCGAGAACCCCGAGACGCTGATCTACCAGTACTTCGGCATGCGCAAGTTCCAGGAGCACGCCGACATCTTCGACTGGTTCATCAACGCGTTCTTCAACACGGTGAAGAGCACCATCGGCAAGCTCGCCCGCGAGCAGCGCCGCTCGGTGCTCGACATCATGGACATGCAGGACGAGCTCGCGCAGGCGTGCATCGCCAACGCGACGGAGCTCGCGCAGGCGGGCATCCGCGTCGCGAAGGTGACCAAGCTCGAGGTCGACGTCCCCGAAGAGGACGTGAAGCGCTTCGACGAGATGCGCCAGAAGGTCGCCGAGCAGATGGTGGGCCTGCAGGTCGACGAGATCGCCATCCAGCGCGCGGCCCTTCAGGCGCAGGCGCAGGCCGCGGCGGCGCAGGTCAACGTGTCGACCGCGCAGTACAACGCCCAGGCCGCGCAGTTCGCCATCAACCAGCAGGTCGCCAAGGACCAGGCCTACGTGCAGATGGCCGGCGGCGACCTCGGACGCGTGGGACAGTTCGAAGCCATGCGCGGCGCGGGCGCGGGCATGGCGCACGGCGGCGGCAACACCGGCATGGCGGGCCTCGCGGCGCAGGTCGCCGTGGGCGCGGCCGTGGGCGGCAACCTCGCGGGCCAGGTGGCTCCGGGCGGCGGACGCCCCGGCGCCCCCGTGGTGGGCGCGGGCATCATCGCGGGCGGCGGCCTCGTGGCGTGCCCGCAGTGCAACGCCCAGGTGCCTCCGGGGAGGTTCTGCGCCGAGTGCGGCGCGACGCTCGCGGCCCCGGCGAAGAAGTCGTGCGCCAACTGCGGCGTCGAGCTCGCCCCCGCGGCGAAGTTCTGCGCCGAGTGCGGCACGCCCGCGCAGGCAGCCCCGCAGCAGCCCCCGCGCTGACCGCTCCCTCCCTCACGGCGTCTCGCGCGGCGGTGAACGCACCGTCGCGCGAGGGCGCCTCCCCCTCTCCGCCCGACGACGATCAGAACTCAGGTTTGGCCGTTGACGTAGCGCGCGGGGCATGGCCGCGCGGTCGTTGACTCGGCCCCCTCACCGCGCTGCCGCGCGCCCTCACCCCCGCGGAGCGGGGGCAAGGGCTCTGTCGTCTGCGAGCGGTTGGTGTCGCACCGACGCGTCGTGATCGAGGGACCGCTGCGGCGCGCGTCGCCCTTCGCGGGCAGCGCAGGTGACAGGCACGGAGCTCCGGGGGATCGTCCGG
>JBDHVF010001055.1:0-3001 GCA_039809605.1 Polyangiales bacterium
GAGGTGTTGTTGACGCAGATGTGGTCGGCCTGACAGCCGTTCGAGGGGTCACCCGCGTCGGCGTGACAGCACCGCTGGCCCATGCCGCCGCAGGCGCCTGCAGGTTGAACAGGCGGTTCGAGCATGCAGCCGCAGACGAGCAGCGTGAGCGCAGCGAGGCATCGCAGGAGCATCGCACGCATGGCTCAGAACTCCACCCGGAGCGACGCTCCGCCGACGTTGGCGCCTAGCAGCGGCGACACCTCGACGCGCGCGGATCGCGACGGCGACCCCGTGTACGAGAGCACCGCGAGCGCTGCCCCGGCGAGCGCGAGCACGCCGCCGCCGATGCCGAACGCGTAGGCCATGGTCCTGGCGGTGCTGTTCGAATCGCAGAGGTTGTTGGCGAGCGCGGCGTCGGGGTTGTTCGCGGCGTCGGTCGCCGCGCGGTCGCACACCTCCGAGACCCCGAGTCGGTGCTGCGGGTTGATCTCGTTGTAGTAACGCGCCCAGGCCGCGCCCTGGTCTCCGTTGCCATTCAGCGCGTCGGTCGCCTGCGCGTTGGAATTGATCAACTGCACCACGCCGATCGCGCCCGCGACCGCGCCCAGGCCCAGCAGCGTGAAGCCCGTGATGCGCATCGCGAGCGTGCCCGACGACGCTGCGCCGCTCTGCGCGGGGATCGGCAGCGCGATGGGCACGGTCTCGATGCGCCCCGCAGTGACGGCGAGCGTGCGATGGAACTCTCCGCGCTGGGGTGCCGCACCCTCGACCGTGACCTCGCCGGGGGGAACGGCGACGGGATCGTTCCAGTCGCGCTCGGGGATGTCGCGGCCGTTCACGCGCACGCGCATGCCAGCAGGGGTCGGGCGCGGGACCTCGACGCGCACGCGCCCCACGCGAGGGTTCAGGCGGTCGAAGACCTGCGCGCAGTTCTGCATGATGGTCACGCGGTTGTTGAGCGTGACCTGCTCGGTCGCCTCGCGGACGCACGCGCCTGCCTGGGTCACCGCCTCGACGAGGTGCTCGGCGCCCTCGGGCGAGCGCGAGAGCTCCTCGTGCTGCTGCGCGAGGAACATGCGGATGGAGGGCGTCATCTGGATCTGCGAGGCCTCCTCGGCGAGGCGCAGCGCGTCGCTGTGGTTGCCTCGCGTGGCCGCTTCGAAGGCCTGGTCGAGGAGCCTGCGACGGTTCGTCATCGGGTCGGGCGAGGGTTGGGCGAGCGCGGGGACGGTCGCGGACGCGACGATGGCTGCGGACAGCCACGCAAGGCATCGCATGTGCGGTCACTCCAGGATGTTGGTCGGCGCGGGGGCGGGATGTTCGGAAGCGGAAGCCTGCGCAGGGGCGGGGCGGGAGGGCTGCGAAGTCGATGAAGGCTCGGGTGGTAGGCCGGGCGGAGCGGTGAGGGCGTTCATGGGTGCGCCCGCGCGGTGGTGTCGGCCTGCGCGCCCAGGTCGAGCGCGACCGATGGCGGGCTGCGCGACATTCGCGGGCGCGGCGATCGGAGCGGGCGCAGGGCGGACGGGCGCGACGACCTGCGGTGGCGCCGCGGGAGGCGCGGCGGGTGCAGTCTGCGGCGTGGCGGGCGCGGGGGGAGGCTGCGGAAGCATTTGAGCGCCCATGGCCGTCGGTCGCGCGGGAGCGGGCGCGAGGTCGTTGGTGCGTGTCAAGCGAACCACCGTGACGCCCGCGACCGAGGCGCACGCGAGCAGCCCCATCGCGATCACGGCCATCCGCGTGCGCGCCGGGGTAGGAGGGGCTTGCGGCGCGGTCGCGGGGCGCAGTGTCGAGGACTCTCCCACCACGGGGCCCGGCGGCGGGGAGGACTGCGGCGGCGCGTACGGCGGCGTCGACACGGGGACCGTCGACGACACCACGCGCTGGCTCAGCGTCGGCACGTTCGCCTCGAGCGCGGCGAGGAACTCACCCGCGTTGGGGAAGCGGTCCGCGGGCGGGAACGCGAGGGCCTTCGCGAGCACGGGCTCCCACGCGCCGACGTCGACGCCGAAGCGCGCGGGCGTCGGGCGGTTCGGCGACATGATCAGCATGTTGAGCCGGAGCTTGTCGGTCCCGTCGTACGGGGCGCAGTCGGTGAGCATCTCCGTGAGGATGAGCGCGAGCGCGTGCACGTCGGTCCATGGCCCGGTGCGCGTGCCGCTGGCCTGCTCGGGCGAGGCGTACTTCGGCGAGTACGCGGGGATGAGCGAGTGGGTGCGCGTCTGCCCGCTCGCCGGGCCGTCGTCGCCCTCGCTCATGAGCTTCGCGATGCCGAAGTCGAGCACGCGTGTTGCGGGCCGCGCGCCGCCGCCGCGCCGCGAGCCGCGCATCGACGCGGCGAGCGCGTCGCTCGCGAGCATGATGTTGCCGGGCTTGATGTCGCGGTGGGCGATGCCCATCTCGTGCGCCGCCGCGAGCGCGTCGAGCACGGGGTACAAGAGGTCGAGACACTCGCGCGGGCTACGACCGCCCTGCCCCCGGCGCGCGTTGAGGTGGTCGGCGAGGGTCATGCCCTCGATCCACTCGAGCACCATCCACGGCGCATGCTCGCCCGTGGGCATGATCGACACGCCGAAGTCGGTCACCCGCACCACCGCGGGGTGTTGAAACTGCGCGATGATCCGAGCCTCTTCGACGAACTGCGTGAGAAAGCGCTGGTGCAGCTCGGCCGGCAGCCCCGGGGGCACGCGCAGCACCTTCACCGCGTGCTGTGTGAGCAGCGCGATGTGACGTGCGCGGTAGACCACGCCGAAGCCGCCACGTGCGACCGCCATGTCGACGGCGTACTTGCCTTCGAGCTGATAGCCCACGAGGCCGAACAGGTCTTCCCCACCAGTCATCGGTGCGCATGAAAACCCGGTTTTCGTGGGGGGTCAACCCGGCGGTGATCGCGGGCTCTTCAGAAGCGGAGCCGCAGCTCCGTGTGAGCCGCGGCGTGTGGGGACGTCAGCCGTGGCGCGGGGTCACGCGGCGCAGACGCCGGCGACGCAGTTGGGCGTGGCGCCCGTGCACGCATGGCCGC
>JBDHVF010001056.1:0-2998 GCA_039809605.1 Polyangiales bacterium
CCCCGCGCCCGCGGCCGCTTGAAAGCGCCCGCCGGCCCACGACGGCACCGCCTCGCCCTCGTGCGTGTGCCCGGCGCCCGCGCCGTCGTGCGTGTGCGGCCCCACGGCGCCGTGCGCGTGCGGAATGAGCGCGCCGTTCGAGAGCACCGTCCAGCACCCGAGCGCGAGCAGCGAGGCGCCGCCCACGACCTCGAGCGCGGCCTCGCAGCGCGCGGGGATCGCGAGGCCCGTGACCGCGGCCACGAGCGCGCCCGCGGCGAGCACCACCGTGTGCCCGAGGCCGAAGCGCAGGCTCACGCCCGCGGCCCTGCGCATGCCGCCGCCCGAGGTCGAGAGCGCGCCGATCGCGAGGCAGTGGTCGGGGCCGAGCCCGTGCAGCAGGCCCTGACCGAACAGCGACAGGAGCGCGGGGAACATCGCGGCGCATCCTACCGGTGTCACGACTCGAGGCAAGAGTGCTACGCGCCGCGGGCCTCGGATTTCGTGCGGCGGTGATGACCCACGGAGGGATGGATTGACGAACCGCCGCGCGGCGTGCCACACGCCGGACCGAGATGCAGACGCGCGGGATCACCAGGGACGACTTTCATCAGATCGTGTCGGTCATCGATCACTGGTGGGGGGGGCCCACGTCGGCCCTCGCGCACCCGCTGTTCTTCTACGAGTTCGGGCGCCACGCGCTGATCGCCGAGGAGGACGGGCGCATGGTGGGCTTCCTCCTGGGGTTCATCACCGACGCCGACCCGCGCGTGGCGTACGTGCACCTGGTGGGCATCGACCCGGGCTACCGCCGGCGCGGCGTGGGGCGCACGCTCTACGAGGAGTTCACGCGGCGCGCGCGCGACGCGGGCGCGGTGCGCATCAAGGCGATCAACACGCCGGGCAACCAGGGCGCCGTCGACTTTCACAAGGCCCTCGGGTACGCGTGCGAGCTCGTGCCCGACTACGCGGGGCCCAACCGCGCGCGGCACGTGTTCGTGCGCGACCTTTGATCGTCCGCGTTGATCGTCGCGGGCGGGGCGCTGTAGGCTCGCGCCCGGCGCCCGCCCGGTGCCCCTGCCGCATCTCCGGCACACGCTCACGGCGCGGACTCCCACACGAGGCAACTCCATGACCACGAGCCCGATCGCCGCGACCGCAGGTGCCGCCCGGCAACGCCTCGCGTCCTCGCTCGCATCCCTGCAGCAGGACCCCAACCTCCCGGCGCCGATCCTCGAGATCGTCTCGGGGCTCGCGCGCGCGATGGGGCCGCTCTTTCAGGTCGAGCGCGGCACCGGCGACCCGTCGCTGCTCTTCACCGCGCGCTCGGTGCTCCAGGAGACCCTCGGCCGCATGCAGGCGGTCGATCAGTCGCACCCCGGCGTGCCCGACGCCACCGCGGCCATCGCGCAGTCGCTCGGGATGATCTTCGCGGCCATCCGCGAGAACAACGTGCCCGACCCGGCCGTCGCGCGCACCGCGGCGCTCGCGCAGCCGCCGCCGGTGCCCCACGCCCCGCCCTTCGCGCCCGCGCCCTCGGCGGGCTCCCACAACGCGCCGCCCGCGGTGCTCCTCGTGCAGCCCGCGCCCGCGCCCGTTCCCCTGGTGCAGCCCGCGGCGGCGCCCATCCCCCTGGTGCAGCCCGCGGCGGTCACCACGTCGGCCGCGTCGCTGCCGCAGCGCGCGCCCGAGACGGCGTTCGTCGAGCACCCGCGCAGCGTGATCCCCGAGACGGCGGCGAAGGTGCCACTCGGGCCGAGCGGCCTGCCGCGCCTCGAGGTCGAGCTCGACGTGCACTCCGACTCGAACTTCTACACGAACTTCCTCGGCGACATCCGCGACCACGGGGGCATCTTCGTCGCCACCTTCGGCGCGCTCTCGGTCCACACGCCCTGCGAGGTGGTGATCTCGTTCCCCGGCTCGCTCACCGCCGAGGTGCGCGGCGTCGTGAGGTGGAAGCGCGAGGCCCTCGGAGAGACGGGCCAGATCCCCGGCCTCGGCGTCGAGATCACGCAGGCCGCGCCCGACGCGTGGAAGCTCATCGACCGGTTCATCAAGAACCGCGAGCCCATCATCCACGAGGTCTGACCGTCACGCGTTGAGGCCCGCCTCGGGCAGCGTGTGCGTGTCGAGCGACGCGGGGCCCGCGAAGGGCAGCCGCGCGGTGAAGCGCGTGCCCGCGGGCGACGACTCGGCCGAGAGCGCGCCGCCGTGGTCGGTCACGATGCGGTACGCGACCGCGAGCCCCAGGCCCGTGCCGCCCTGCTTGGTGGTCACGTAGGGTTCGAAGAGGCGCTCCATCACCTCGGGCGCGATGCCGCCGCCGTTGTCCTCGACGGTCACGCGCGCGAAGCCGTCGCCCGCGCGCGAGACCGTCACGCGCACCCTCGCGGGGCCGCGCGAGGGGTCCTTCGCGGCGCGCTCCTCGGCGGCGTGGCACCCGTTGGCCACGAGGTTCACCAGCACCTGCGTGAGCTGGTCGCGGTCGGCGCGCAGGAGCGGGAACTCCCCCGCGCCCTCGACACGGTGCTCGACGGGCACCGCGCCGCCGGCGTGGAGCTCCGCGACGTGGGCGACGACCTCGGGCAGCGAGAGGGGCTGCGGGTTGGGCCGGGGCGCGCGGGCGAAGCGCGAGAAGTCCTCGACGAGGCGGCGCAGGCGGTCGACCTCGTCGAGCACGATGCGGGTCTCCTCTTCGAAGAGCTCGTCGAAGTCGGGGAGCTGCTTCTCGCGCGCCCGGCGCAGCATCTCGACGGCCATGCGAATGGGCGTGAGGGGGTTCTTGATCTCGTGCGCCATCTGCCGCGCGATGTCCCTCCACGCCGCCGCGCGCACGGCCCTGCGCAGCCGCGTCTCGGCCCCCTCGAGCTCGCGGGCCATGCGGTTGAACGCGGCCACGAGGCGCCCCACCTCGCCGCCCGCGCGCACCTCGATCTGCACGCCCCGCTCGCCCGCGGCGAGCCGGTCGGCGGCGGCGGCCACCACGCCGATGGGGCGCGCGAGCGGCGGCGCGAGCAGC
>JBDHVF010001057.1:0-2985 GCA_039809605.1 Polyangiales bacterium
CGGCATTCCTTCGCCGTCGCTCCTTGCCCGACTCGCGGCTCCTTGCGGAACCGCAGGTTTGCACCCGGAAACGCTCTAACGCGTGCTGCCGAAGCGCAGGGGGTAGTCGACCTCGACGTCGCCGCCCTCGGGCCGCGGGTAGCGCCACCCCCGCATGGCGTTCTGCACGCACGCTTGCAGGCCCGCGTCGTGGGTCGAGTCGGAGATGATCCGCGTGCGGCTCACGTGGCCGTCGGCCTCGGCGACGCGCACGCGCACGACCGTCACGCCCGACACCTCGTGGGTGCGCGAGGCGGTCGCCCAGCACGCCGCGATCTGCGACTGGTAGTGGCGGTACACGAACTGAAACGCCTGCGGGTCCATGCGGCCCGTGGCGTCGGTCTCGTCGCCCATGTGGTAGCCGCCGCTCGACGTGCGAGGCCCGCGCTCGATCACGCCGTTCTCCGCGGGCGGCGGCGTGTTCGAAGCGGTGGCAGGGCTCGACGGCGCCGCGCCCGCGTCGGCCCCGCGGGTGAGCTGCACGAGCGGCTGCCCGTCGGCGCCGTACACCGTGGTGTTGCCCGCGTCGTCGCGCACGATCGTGTTGCCCGACGCCGTGCGCTCGCCGCGGGGAGGCTGCGCGGGGCGGCTCGACGGCTCCGCGACGTTCGAGGGCGTCGTGCGCTGCGGCGCGGGCGCGGGCGCGGTGGGGGTCGTGGGGTGCGTGCCGCGCGAGGCGACGCGGGGCGCGCGCTCGGCGGGGCTCACGGGGACGACCGTGCCCGCGTCGGTCTCCTCGGTCTGCGGCGCGGTCACCGTCGCGGGGTCGCCGATGAGGCCCACGGGGGTGACGGGCGGGGCCTCGGCGGGGCGCGCGGAGCGATACGCGAGCACGGCACCGAGGGCCACGCCCGCGAGGCCGATGCCCACGCCCGCGATGACGAGCGCGCGCTTCGACGGCCCGGTGACCATCGACGCGGCCATGTCGTGCGTCGACATGCCCGTGAGCGAAGCTCCGCCCTGCTGCGAGGGGGGCGCGGGCGTGCCCTGCTGCGTGGGGGGCGCGACGCGGTACCCGCACTGGTTGCAGAACTTCGCTTCGTCGGGGTTGGGGGCGCCGCAGGAGGGGCAGAACACGGGGGCCAACGTAGCTGATCGCGCGCCCGCGGCGCAACGCGTGGTAGCGTCGGCGCCCTATGGAACACGCATCCCTCGAGATGAGCGGCTCGGCGCGCAGCCACGCGTCGACGCCCCACGAGAAGATCGACGCCGAGCTCGAGACGCTCGCGGCGCACGCCCGAGAGTTCGCGCGGCTCTCGCCGGCCCGTCGCGCGGAGCTCCTGCGCGCGTGCATCCCGCGCGCGGTCGCGGGCGCCGAGGCCTGGGTGCGCGCCGCGTGCGAGGCCAAGGGCCTGCGCTTCGACGCGCCCGAGTCGAGCGAGGAGTGGCTCGCCGGCCCCATGGCCACGATCCGCAACCTGCGCCTGCTCGCCGAGTCGCTCGAGCGCATCGCGCGCACGGGCTCGCCCGGCCCCGGCCCCGAGAAGTTCGGGCGCACCTCGCGCGGGCAGACCGTCGTGAAGGTCTTTCCGACCGCGCTCGTCGACTCGCTGCTCTACGGGGGCTTCTCGGCCGAGGTGCGCTTCCTCGACGGCATCACGCCCGACGAGGCGCAGCGGCGGCAGGCGTCGTTCTACAAGAAGCGCGACCCCGA
This sequence comes from Polyangiales bacterium, assembly GCA_039809605.1. GTDB lineage: Bacteria > Myxococcota_A > Polyangia > Polyangiales > CAISKJ01. The sequence goes on from JBDHVF010001057.1 coordinate 1,694, forward strand.
GGGCGGCGTCTCGCTCGTGCTCGGCGCGGGCAACGTCGCGTCGATCCCCCCGATGGACGCGCTCTACAAGATGTTCGTCGAGGGCAACGTCTGCGTGGTGAAGCACAACCCCGTCAACGAGTACCTCGACCCCCACTTCCGCGAGATCTTCGAGCCGCTCATCGCGCCGGGCTACCTGCGCTTCGTGATGGGCGGCGCCGACGTGGGCGCGCACCTCATCCACCACAAGCTCGTGGCCGACGTGCACATCACGGGCTCCGACCGCACGCACGACCTCATCGTGTGGGGCCCCGCCGGGCCCGAGCGCGAGCGGCGCATGGCCGCCGACGAGCCCGCGCTCGCCAAGCCCATCTCCAGCGAGCTCGGGTGCGTGACGCCCGTGGTCATCACGCCGGGGCCCTACACCGACGCCGAGCTGCAGTTCATGGCCGAGAACGTCGCCACGATGGTGGCGAACAACGCGTCGTGCAACTGCAACGCGGGCAAGATGATCGTCACGTCGAAGCACTGGCCCGCGCGCGAAGACTTCCTCGGTCGCGTGCGCAAGGTGCTCGCGACCTACCGCCCGCGCAAGGCGTACTACCCCGGCGCGTTCGACCGCTACGAGTCGCTCGTGGGCGGCCGCGAGAACGCGGTGAAGCTCGGCGACGCGGCCGAGGGCGACCTCCCGTGGACGCTCGTGTTCGGCCTCGACGCGAAGAACGAGCACGAGAAGCTCTTCACCACCGAGCCCTTCTGCCCGATCGTGAGCGAGGTGGGGCTCGACGAGCGCGACGGGCCCGAGTTCCTCGCGGCGGCCACGCGCTTCTGCAACGACAGGCTCTGGGGCACGCTGAGCGGCGTGGTGTTCATCCACCCCCGCACCGAGGCCGACCCCACCACGAAAGAGGCCTTCGAGCGCATGCTCGCGGAGCTCAAGTACGGCGCCGTGGGCGTCAATCAATGGAGCGCCCTCGCCTACGCCCTCGTGGTCACGCCGTGGGGCGCGCACCCCTCGTCGACGCTCAAGAACATTCAGGGCGGCCTCGGCTGGGTGCACAACACCTTCATGCTCGAAGGCATCGAGAAGACCGTCGTGCGCGGGCCGCTCACGGTGTTCCCCAAGCCCCCGTGGTTCGTCACGCACCGCAACGCCCACGAGGTCGCGCGCCGCATGGTCGCCCTCGAGGCCGAGCCGAGCTTGCTCAAGGTGCCCGGCGTCGCCCTCGCCGCCATGAAGGGCTAGTCAGAAACCTCCTGCGCAGGTTTCATCCCCGGGGGTCCGACGCAGTTCGGTGCCCAGCTGATACCAA
>JBDHVF010001058.1:0-2979 GCA_039809605.1 Polyangiales bacterium
CCGCTCGATCAGCGCGCGATCGACCCGCCGCGTGCGCACGGCCTCCCTCAGCTCGTCGAACGTGAGGTAGTAGACGTCGTCGCGCGCGCCGATCGCGCCCGCGGCGACGAGCGCGTCGGCCTCGCGCAGGATCGCCTGCCTGTAGACGAAGTAGCGGCTCACGATGTGGAACTTCGGGTACTCGCGGTAGCCCATGAAGCCGCGCACGAGCGCGATCATGCGCGCGGCGTCGGCGGCCTTCTGCGCGCCGTCGGGCAGCTCGGCGAGGCGGGCGAGCACCTCTCGCTCCTTCGCGAGCGCCTCCCCGCGGCGGCGGGCGGCCGTCGCGCGCACCTCGCCGGCCGCCGCCGTGTCGACGCTCGAGAGGATCGCGGCGAGCAGCGCGCGCGGCCTCTCGGCCCAGCGGTCGCGCGTGATGTCGATCTCGCCCTCGCAGCGCGCGCCGTACGCGGCGAGGAACCCGGCGAAGGCCTCGCGCGCGCTCGCCGGCAGCGTGTCGAGGAGGTCGTCGTCGGCGACGCGCCGCAGGCGCGCGACGACGTCCGGGTGCGGGCGGATCGCGTCGGCGACGTCCGCGAGCGCGAGGCCCATCTCCGACGTGACGTTCGTCGGCAGCGAGCGCGCGACGGTGTCCGCGAACCGCCGCTCGCCGAGCCACGCGTGCACGTGCTCGTCGAGCCACGCCGACGCGTGGATGCCGGCCATGATCGCGGCCACGCTCCGGCGGTCGGACAGCGCCTGCTTCAACCGCCCGACGTCCTCGGCGATCGCGTCGAACACCTCGACGCCCCGCCGCGCCTCGAGCGCGGCCCTCACCGCGGCGACCGCCCGCTCGCACGCCTCCACGAGCTCGCGCGTCAGGTGCGGGTCGCTCTCGACCGGCGCCGCGATGTCCGCCGCCGACAGGCCTCGGTGGCTGCGGATCCGGCTCCGCGACGGCGGCGCCGCGGACGTCGCCGGCGGGAGGAAGTCGCCGCGCTCGACGATCGTCACGAGCGCGTCGCGCATCAGCGGATCGCCCGCGCCGATGACCTCGAGCAGGTCGTCGCGCGCGGGCGACGCGAGCGCGGCGGTGACGTCGACGAACTGCCGGCCGCCGGCGGTGAACATCGGCGCCATGGCCGTCATCTGCCGCAGCGACAGCCCGAGCGGCCGCAGCGCGTCGGTCATCATCTGTTGATGGCCGACCGAGAGGTAGACGCGGTTCGCGCCGTCGCCGCGCTCGGGGATCGGGAACAGCGTCGTGATCGCGCGGCTCTGCACGACGTGGAACGCGCCGTCGGCGGTCAGGCACCACTCGATGTCCTGCGGCCGGCCGAAGTGCGCCTCGATCGTGCGACCGATCCGCTCGAGCTCGCCGAGCTGCGCGTCCGTCAAGGTCGGCCGGTCGTGCGCGAGCCGCCGCTCGATCACGCGGCCGTCGCGCACGCGGAAGGTGTCTGGCGTGGCGCGCCCCGACACCAGCGCGTCGCCGAGCCCGAACGTCGCGTCGATCGACGACACCTTGCGATGCCCGCTGACCGGGTCCGCCGTGAACAGCACGCCCGACACCGCCGGGGCCACCATCCGCTGCACGACCACCGCCATGCGAGCGCTCCCGCGGCCCAGGCGGCCCCGGTAGGCCGCCGCGCGGTCGGTGTGCAGCGACGCCCAGCAGGCGCGCACGGCGTCGACGATCGCGTCGACCCCGACGACGTTCAGCAGCGTGTCGTGCTGACCGGCGAACGACGCCGTCGGCAGGTCCTCGGCCGTCGCGCTCGATCGCACGGCGTACGCCTCACCCGCTCCCGACTTCGCGACCCAGCGACCGACCTCCTCGCGATCGAGCACGCCGCGCGCGAAGGCCTCGGTGGTGACGCAGAAGCCGTCCGGGACGCGGATCCCTGCGATGCGCGAGAGCTCGCCGAGGTTGGCGCCCTTGCCGCCCGCCAGCGCGCGCTGCGTCTGATCGAGGTCGCGGATCCCGACGAGGTACGGCGCGGTCATGTCACGCGCCTCGCCGCGCCACGATGAAGAGGCGGGGAAAGGCGAGCAGGCGGCGGCCGTCGGCCCGCGGCGGGTAGGCCAGGTCGATCCGGCGCTGATACTCGGTCAGGAACTCGGGCTGCTGCGCCTCGGGCAGCGCCTCGACGAAGGGCTTGAGGCCCGTGCCGCGCAGCCACTGGACGATGTCGGCCGGCGTGTCCATCGGGTGGTGGTAGGTGGTGCGCCACACGTCGACCTCCGCGGCCTCGGGCGCCAGCAGGTCGTAGTAGCGCTCGGCGGTCAGGATGCGGGCCCGCACCGCGTCGGCGGCCCCGATGGCCGCGGCCCAGCGCGCGTCGGCCGCGGCTTCGCGCATCTGCCGGTGGGTGGGCTCGTCGAGGTTGTCGGGCATCTGGACGGCGAGCACGCCCCCCGGCGCGAGCGCCGCGAACAGGCGCGGGAGCAGGCGCTCGTGGTCGGTGATCCATTGCAGCGACGCGTTGGCGAACGCCAGGTCGGCGGGCGCCTCGGGCGACCACGAGGCGATGTCGCCCTGCTCGAAGCGCACGCCGGGCAGGCGCTCGCGCGCCGCGGCGATCATGGCCGGCGAGCGGTCGGTGCCGACCACCCGCGCGCGCGGGAACCGCTCCACCAGGAGCTCGGTGGAGTTGCCGGGGCCGCACCCGAGGTCGAACACCCGGGCGGGCTCGGTCAGCGGCACGCGGGCCAGCAGCTCGATCGCGGGCCGCGTCCGCTCGTCTTCGAAGCGGCGGTAGAGCGTGGGGTTCCAGTCGCGCATCGAGCGCGGACAGTAGCCTCAGGCGCGCGCGAAGAGTAGGTGGCGCCGCGGGGATCGGGGCGCCCCACGCGCCGCCCGGTCGGGCGCTCCCTGCGCTCGTTGCGTCGCCGCGCGACGCGTCTTTCGTCTGCCCCGCGGTCAGACTCAGGTTTGGCCGTTGACGTAGCGCGCGGGGCATGGCCGCGCGGTCGTTGACTCGGCCCCCTCACCGCGCT
>JBDHVF010001059.1:0-2973 GCA_039809605.1 Polyangiales bacterium
CGCGCCGCCGCCCGCGCCGCCCGCGCCCCCTCCGGCGCAGCCCGCGCCGCCCCCGTCAGCGCCTCCGCCCGCGCAGCACTGACGATCACGCGTCGTCGGCGCAGCGAAAGCCCGCGACGATGATCTGAAAGCCCGGCCCGTGGTGCACGCGGTTGGTCACGCGGAGCCCCGCGGCCCCGTAGTTCCACGCGCCTCCGCGCAGCACGCGCTCGCACGAGTCGGGCAGCGGGTTGCTGCCGGTGAAGCCCTGCACGCCGAGGCTTCGCAACGCGGCGAGCGAGGCGAGGGCCGTCTCGCACGTGGGCGCGCGCTCGGGGTGGCGGTACGCGTAGGGGTCGTAGGGGCTCTCGGTCCACTCCCAGACGTTGCCCGCCATGTCGAGCGCGCCGTACGGCGACGCCCCCCTCGGGCGCTGCCCCACGGGGTCGGGCGCGCCCGTGTGCCCGCCGCGACCGAACACCGCGCGGTCGGGCGTCGGGCGGTCCTCACCCCACGGAAACGTCCTCCCGTCGGTGCCACGCGCGGCCTTCTCCCACTCGCGCTCGGTGGGCAGGCGACCGTGGGCCCACGCGCAGTAGGCGCGGGCCTGCGTCCACGAGACGCCCACCACGGGCTGCATGGGGTCGTGCACGCGCGGGCCGAGCTCCCTCGGCGCGGTGCACGCGCGCGCCGACACGCAGCGGAGGTACTGCCCGCGCGTGACCTCGTTGCGGTCGATGCGAAACGCGGGGAGCGTGAGCGTGTGCCGCGGGCGCTCGTCGGCCTCGCCGCCGCGGTCGGCGCCCATCACGAACGCCCCCGCGGGCACCGCCACGCGGTCGGGGGGAGGGGGGCCTTCGCTCGGCGCGGGCTGCCCGACGAGCCACGGCGAGAAGGAGAGCGCGGCGGCGAGCAACGAGGCGACGGCGGGGGCGTGGGCCTTCACGGACGTGGTAGGTACCACGGCTCGACCCCTTCACACTCAGGTCTGCGGTGGTGACGATGAAGCGTCTCGTGCTCGTTGCGTGGCTCTGCTCGGCGCTCGGTTGCGCGGGGGCGACCTCGCAGGTGCGGCGCGCGGCCGAGCGGGGAGACGTCGCGTCCGCGCTGCACCTCTACGACGACTACGTCGAGGAGCGCGGCGAGGGCGACCCCGACCTTCTCTCGGACGTCGCGATGGCGGCGCTGCGCGAGGCTGCGTCGAGCGGCGACCCACGCGCGCGGTCGGCGGGCTTCTCGGCGCTGCGCGGCCTCGGCTCGCACGCGCGCGACGTGCTCGTCGCGCTCTCGTCGCGCCCCGGCGTGGTGGGCGACCGCGCCGCGTCGGTGCTCTTCGAACTCGACGGGCGCCGAGGGCGCGTACCCCCGCGCCTTCGCGCGGCCCTCCGCAGCGATGATTCCGAGCGGCGGCTCGCGGGGCTGGTGATGCTGCGCGGCGCGCGCGGGCTGCGGCGGCTCGTGGCGCTCTCGCACGACGGCGACCCGCAGATTCGCGCGGCGGTGGTGCGCGAGCTCGCGCGTCGCCGCGGGCAGGCCGACGCGGCGCGGGCCCTCGTCGAGCGCGTGCGCGAAGACACCGACCCGTCGGTGCGCACGGCCGCGGTGATGGCGCTCGGCGCGCACGGCCACGAGGGCGTCGAGGCGCTCACCGCGGCGCTCTCGGACAGAGACCCCATCGTGCGCATGGCCGCTCCGTCGGCGCTCATGGCCGCGGCGCCCGACGAGGCGGCGACGGCGCTCGAGGCGCTGCTCACGCCCGAGGTGACCAACCTCTCGATCGAGGCCGCGCGGGTGCTCGCCAACCGCCGCGACGAGCGCGCGGAGCGCTACGTGCTCGACGCGCTCCAGCACGCGCGCGCCGCCCTTCGCCCGCAGGCGGCGGTGGCGGCGCAGGCGCTATCCGAGGCGCACGGCGAGGCGCTGGCGCCGCTGCTCCACGACGCCGACCCCGAGGTGGCGATCCGCATCGGGGCCATTCTGGCGCGGCGCGAGCGCTACCGCGAGGCGGCCGTCGCGGCGCTGCGGCCGATCGCGTCGCGGCCCGACGGCTTCGTGGCGATCCGCGCGCTCGGCGTGCTCGCGGGCGTGAACGACCCGTGGGCGCGCGAGCCGATCCGACAGGCGCTCCAGTCGAGCGACGCCAACGTGCGCAGGCTCGCGGTGATCGCGTGGCCGCAGGCGATCGGGTCGCAGGGGGGAGACTGCGACCCGCTCGCGCCGCTCTTGCGCGACCCCGACCGCTCGGTGGCGCTGCTCGCCGCGATGGAGATCGTGCTCATCGCGGCGAGGTGATCAGTTCCAGCCCGCGAGCTGCTGCGCGAACATGTCGCGCGACGAGCCGAGGACGTACGACACCGACGGACTCGTCGCCACGCCCGTGGCGGTGCCGAAGTGCACGAGGGCCTGGCCTCCGACGAAGTCGGAGACGGCCGCGCGGGTGACGACGGCGTCGTCGTGGAGGTCGCCGTCGAGGTCGCCGAGGCGCGAGAGCGACGCCGCGTAGCGCACCTCGCGGCGGCCCGTGAGCACCGTCGCGGGCGTCGTCGCGACGCCTCCGACGCGGCCGAGGTACAGCGACACGAACACGTCGCCCGTGGGGATGCGGTCGCCGCGGACGATGAGGTCGTCGAAGCCGTCGGCGTTCACGTCGCCGGCCGAGGCCATCACCGCGCCGAAGGGCAGCGTGCGGTCGGTCTGCGGGATGAGGGTGGTGTCGGCCGTCACGCGGTAGCCGCTCGGCGTGCCGAGGTAGACGAACACCGCGGCGTCGCCGTCGGGCGTCGTGCCCTCGCACGCGAGGTCCGACACGCCGTCGGCGTTGAGATCGCCCGCGTTCACGAACGAGCTCAGCGAGAAGCCCCGCGTGACCCTGACCTTGCGCGTGATCGCGCGGAAGCCCGCGGCCGAGCCGAGGCTCACCACGGGCGCGCCCCCGTCGAACACGCCCACGTCGGCGAAGCCGTCGCCGTTCACGTCGCCGAGCGCGACGGGGTC
>JBDHVF010001060.1:0-2973 GCA_039809605.1 Polyangiales bacterium
GTCGCGGCCCGCCGTGCCCACGAGCCACGCGCCCGTGGCCGCGTTCACGAGCACCAGCCCGTGCGCCGCGGCCGACGCGAGGGCCGTGTCGCGCGTGCGGCGAAACGCGCGCCGCGGGTCGCGCACGAGCAGGTCGCTGCCCGCGCGCATCACCAGCGACGCGAGCACCATCGCCGCCACCGCCCCGACGCCGCCGCCCGCCGTGAAGTAGCCGACCATCGTGTGCAGCGTGGGCACCGCGAGCGCCTCGGTGCGGGCCCCCGCGAGGTAGAGCGCCGTCGCGAGCAGCGCGAAGGTCACCGCGCGCCCGTACACGATGCAGCTGAACACCATCACGCGCAGCGGCCCCGGCGCCTCGCCGAGGTGGCCCGGCGCCACGCGCGCCTCGCGGTACGCGCCCGCGCCCGCGGCCACCGGCGGCAGGCCCACGAGCTGCCAGCGCCGCCGGTGCCTGCGCTCACGCAGCACGTACGAGACCGCGGAGCTCCCCAGCACCAGCGCGACGAAGACCAGCCATGCCATCGCCGCGGATTCTCGCCCGAACACACCCCGCGCGCCAGGGCGCCTCCGTTCGGCTAGACTCCCGCGCCCTTCGACATGCTCCGCACACGCACGCTCCTCACCCTCGCCTCGCTCTCGCTCCCCCTCGGCTGCGCTGCCCCGGCCACCACCGGCAACCCCGCGCCCGCGCCCCCGAGCACCTCGGGCGGCGCCTCGACCGCCGCCCCTTCGAACGCGGGCGCCGCGACGACCGCGGCCGACGACGAGGTGCGCGCGCTCGTCACGCAGGCCCTCACGCCGCAGATGTGCCCGCGCCTGCTCAACTCGTTCATCGGGCTGCCCGGCGAGGGAAGCGCCACCGGGCCCGCCGCGGGCACGCTCCCCTCCGCGGGCCGCTGGTGGATCCGCAGCTGCGACGCGCGCGTCGACGGCGACCGCCTCGTGCTCTCGATGGGAGGCCCCGGCTGGACGTGGATCGACCGCGAGACGAGCGGCTTCCGCGTGCGGCAGTACCTGCTCTTCGAAGCGCAGGCCGAGCTCGGCGCCGACGTGGCCGTGGGCTACGACCGCGCGCGCCGCGTGGCCTCGCTCTGGATGCGCCCCGCCGAGGGCGTGCGCGCCACCATCACCCCGCGCGGCGTGGTGAGCGCCGAGCCCACGGGCTTCTTCTCGACCCTGCTCGGCGGCGTCGCGGCCGTCACGGGCAACAGCGTGAGCGACCGCGCGCGCCAGCAGGCCGGCGAGCTCGGGTCGACCATGCTGCGAGACCGCCTCGGCGCGGGCTTCACCATGACCTTCTCGCTCGCCACCCACCAGGTCGACTTCATGGTCGGCGCGCTCCAGCGCGGTGAGGTCCCGCAGCGACCGTGGCCCGACACCGCGCACGCGCCATGGGTGGTCAACCAGCGCAGCACCGTGTGGCCCGGCGGCCTCGACGTCGTGGGCCCCATCGAGGCCCCCGCGGGCGCGCGCGTCGGCCTCGACGTCGAGCTCGAGGAGGGCGACGGCGCCACCGTGCGGGCCTCGTGCGCCGAGCCCCTGGTGCGCTACTTCGACGCGCGCTTCCGCACGCCCGACGTGGCCCCGGCGGCGCCCCCGCCCGCGGCCACGGTCGTCGAGCTCTCGGCGGGCGCGGGACCGCAGCACGTCACCCTGCCCGACGTGCTCCCGGGCGCGCCCTGCCCGATGCTCGTCACCATCTCGCCGCGCGGGGGCTCGCTGCCCGCGCGCCTGCGCTACCGCGTCGCGCCCGAGGCCGCGAGCGCCGTGACGGCGACCGGGCCGCGGCGCGTGCGCATCCAGATCGCGGGCGCCACGGTCTCGCACGAGAGCCCCTCGGGCCACGCGTGGGACATGGTCGGCGGCGAGGCCGACCAGGTGGTGGTCACGGCCTCGGTGCCGCTCGGGCGCGAGATCGACCGCACGCCCGTGGCGGCCGACCACGACACGGCCACGTGGGGCCGCTGGCTGCCGGGCGCGTACGAGCTCTCGCGCGACCTGCCGCTGCGCTTCAGCGTGTTCGACGACGACGCCACCACGCGCGAGCTCATCGGCGTGGCCGACCTCGACCAGGCCCACGTGCCCCAGGGCTCGGGCGAGCTCTCGCTGCCGCTTCGAAGCGAGGGGGCCGTGCCCCGGCAGACCGGCACGCTGCGGCTCCGGGTCGAGGCGCTCCCGTAGAAAAGTTGTCGCCCGCGCGAGAGGCGCGCTACCGGCGTCGACCCATGGAAGCCGAGCGCGTCGCAGGACGCTACGTGATCGAGCGCGTCGCCGGCGTCGGCGGCATGGCCCGGGTGTGGCAGGCCACCGACCTCGAGTCGGGCTCCCCGGTGGCGATCAAGCGCATGCGCGACGCGCTGCGCGCGAGCGCCGAGGCGCGGGCCATGTTCGAAGACGAGGCGGCCATCACCGCGTCGATCGCGCACCCCAACGTGGCGGGCTTCGTCGACCGCGGCTTCGACGACCGCGGGCCGTGGATCGCGCTCGAGTGGGTCGACGGCCTCGACGCGCACGAGCTCGTCTCGACGCGCCGCGCGCCGCTCGGGGTGCGGGCCGCGCTCGCCCTCGGCGTCGACCTCCTGCACGGCCTCGCGGCCACGCACGGCCCTGGCGTGGGGGTGATCCACCGCGACGTGGCGCCGGCCAACGTGCTCGTGGGCATGGACGGCGTCGCGCGCCTCTGCGACTACGGCCTCGCGCGCTCGATCGCGCGGGCGCGGGTGAACGCCGCGGGCACGGCCAAGGGCAAGGTGGCGTACCTGCCGCCCGAGGTGCTGCGCGGCTCGCTCCACGGCACGCGCGGAGACCTCTACGGCGCCGGCGCGGTGCTCTGGGAGCTGCTCGCCGGCCGCAGGCTCTTCGCGGGCGTCGCGAGCAAGGGCGCGCTCGCGCACGCCTACCTCTACGCCCGCAGGCCCTCGCTGGTGAGCGCCAACCCCTCGGTGCCCGACGCCGTGGCCGCGGTGATCGACA
>JBDHVF010001061.1:0-2970 GCA_039809605.1 Polyangiales bacterium
GAAGACCGAGACCGTGGGTGTGTACATGGTGAACGTGTCGCAGGGGCTCACCATCAGCGCGATGGCGGCGTACGCGACCAACGTCGCAGGCTCGCTGCGGCAGAAGTTCAGCGGCGGCCACGGCATCAGCGCCAAGGGCGCGGCGGCCGTCACGGCGTCGAAGGTGAAGGGACGCGCCGACAAGTCCATCACGCTCAAGTGCGGCATGAGCGAGGTGGTGATCGACGCGAGCGGCGTGACGATCAGCGGGCTCAACGTGACCATTCAAGCCACGGGGAGCCTCAAGCTCGACCCGAGCGACATCAGCCCCGGCTGAGCGGAGGAGACGCGATGGGAACGGTGCGAAGGATGACGGACAAGGCCCCGCGCAGGGCGCCGACGGCTGCAGCGGGCGCGGCGTCGGGCGTGGCGCTCGGCGTGGTCGAGGCGCGCGCGGGCGAATCTCACTGGCGCGTGCGCGTGGGCGCGGCGACCCTCACGGCGTCGTGCGACGCCGCGGTCGACCCCGCGGTGGTCGACGACGCGATGCGCGCGGGCTCGCGCGTGGTGCTCGACCTCGCGGCGACGCCCGTGATCGCGGGGGTGCTCATCACGGCGCGTCCCGTCACGGTCGACCGCCACGGCGACCTGCGCGTCGAGGTGCGACGCTTCGTGGTCACGGCCGCCGAAGAGGCCCTCGTGCGCACGCGCGACGCCTTCGTGCAGGTCAAGGGCGGCGACGTCGAGACCTTCGGCGAGCGCGTGGTGAGCCGCGCGCGAGAGCTGCTCAAGGTGCTCGGGCGCAACGTGCGCATCAACTAGGAGGCGTCGCGATGAGCGTGACCGCGCTGAAGATGGACGTCGTGTGCGAGGACTCGGGCCACCAGGTGGTGCCCACGGCGCCGAACATGTGCATCACGCCGGCGGCGCCGTCGCCGCTGCCCCTGCCGTACCCGATCACGGGCTCGTCGGCCTCGCTCGACCCGGGCACCGAGAAGACGAAGATCAACGGCAAGAAGGTGCTCAACGCCAAGAGCAAGGTGAAGCAGATTCACGGCGACGAGGCGGGCGTGCAGAAGGACGTGACCACCTTCACCACGGGCGGCCACGCGTGGCCCCTGCCCGTGCCCGCGGTGGTGGTGCTCTTCGAAGGCGCGCCCGTGTCGATCACGGGCAACCCCGGCTTCGGCAACTCGATGTGAGCGCCATGACCTCTCGCGCACACCGCCCATGCGCCGGCCGCGAGGAGCGCGCCGCCGCCGTGCGCCGCGTGATGGGGCGCGCCACGGCGAGCGACCGCCGCGCCGAGTCCGCCGTCGACGTCGACCTCGTGCCCTGGCCCCTCTACGCGGGCCCCGCGCCCGGCGAGTGCGTCGCGCGCTGCGTGCTCGGCATGACGCTCTACACCCGGCACCTCGGTCCCACGCCGTCGGCGGGCGTGGCGAGGCTCTTCGCGGCCTTCCTCGAGCGCGCGCCGCGGAGGGACCTCGCGCTCCTTCGCACGTCGCGCATGGCCGCGTGGCACCGGGTGAACCCCTCGGAGCTCGACGAGCTCGTGAAGGGCGTCGCCAACGAGGCGCTCGGCGCGCGGGTGCGTCACCTCTTCGCGTTCGAGCTGGCCGACGCGACCGACGCGCCGACGACGTTCTTTCGCTACCGCGAGGCCGACGAGTCGCGCGGCGCAGGCTCGGGCTACGTGCAGCTCGGCCTCGCGCCCGACACGCCGCCCGGCGAGCTCTTTCAGCTCGCGATGGAGGCCGCCAGCGTCGTTCCCCTCTGGTGCGGCGCCGCGGGCTTCATGGGCAGCGTGCACCCGGTCGAGCGCTGCACCTCGTACTCGGCCTTCTGGGGCTGGTGCCGCCGCTACGCGGGCCTCGACGTGCAAGACCCCGAGCGCGGGCGCTTTCACGCGCACCGGGGATTACCCGGCGTGGGGTGGCTCACGCTGGTGAGCGCGGCCGTGTGCGAGGGCGCGGGCGTCGAGCTCGGGGCGCTGCGCGAGCGCGCGAGGTCCGACGGCGTCGAGTGCCTCTCCTCGGGCGACGTGCTGGTGGTGCGGGCGGGCGACGAGCCCACGCTGGGTGACCTTCACACGCTCGACGCGCCCGACGAGCTCGCGCGCGCGGCGACGGCGCTCGCGGCGATGGTGCCCGAAGAGCCCCCGCGGTGGTACGGAGGCTTCTGGGAGGGCGACGGCTCGGCGCGCTGGGCGCGGCGCTTCGTCGAGCCCGAGGGGTGGCCGCGATGACCGCGCCGACGCCCGCGCCCCACGTGCCCATCTCGCTCCTGCTTGCGGGCGGCTCGGCGGCGTTCTCGGTCGAGTGCGTCAACGCGATGATCGCGTGCAACCTCAACCCCAACTGGGTGGGCACCTACCGCTCGCTGCTCGCGCGCAAGACCGCCGCGGCGCAGGTGGTGAGCGCGTGGCAGGAGTCCATTCGCAACCGCACGTTTCCACGGCCCCCGAGGCCGACCTTCGAGCAGCGCTGGCTCGCGGCGTCGACGGTGGGCCACATGGACCGCGACGCGCCCAACCGCGCCGGCGCGCGCGGCGACAACTGCGCCACCCTCGTCGACGGGTACACCGAGCGTGGCGCCCCGGCGATGATGAACCTCGGCAGCCGCGGCCAGCCCGGCACCGTCGAAGACGACGTGAGCAACCGCGAGGCCGCGCAGTCGCGCGCCCGCCGCGACGCCGCCGCGGGCTCGGCCGACCCCACGGCGTACCCGCCCGACCAGCGACGAGACGATCAGAACGAGTGCATCCGCACCGGGCTCGCCTCGCACCAGAGGAACTTCCCCGAGGGGCTGCGCTCGACGCCCATTCGACCGGAGCCGGGCCAGCCCGACTTCGACGCCAGGGCGCGCACCGACCTCGGCCGCGACCGCAACCGCGCCGTGCGCGACGCCGCGCGCAACCCCAACGCCGCGCTCGGCGACACGTCGGCCGCCGCGGCGCCCGCGGGGGCGAGGGGCGCGGCCGCGGCCACG
>JBDHVF010001062.1:0-2966 GCA_039809605.1 Polyangiales bacterium
TCGCGGTCTGCGCGGGCGCCACGGGCTCGGGCCGCGGCGCGCGCGGGGGCTCGTCGGGCGCGGGGGCTTCGAGGCCCTGCTCCGCGCGGGCGATGAGCGCGGGGGCCTTGTACTCGAGCGTGGGGCCGGGGGCGAGGTGCTCGGCCCAGAAGTCCCTCGGGCGCACGGCGGCCTGGGCCCACGGGGCGGCGCCCGCGGCGTCGCGCAGCACCACGGTCACCGCTTCGAAGACCGAGCCCTGCGACGCGAAGCGCACCTCGCTCTTCTGCGGGTGCACGTTCACGTCGACGTCGGCGGGCGGCACCTCGACGAGCACCGCGCCCACGGGGTAGCGGCCCCCTTCGAGCGTCGAGCCGTAGGCCTGCGCCACCGCGCGCAGGAGCACCCGGTCTCGCACGTGACGTCCGTTGACGTAGAGCGCGAGGTGGTTGGCGCCCGACCTCGCGCGCTCGGGCGGGCCGAGGAGCGCCGTGACCTTCACCGCGCCGCGCGAGCCGCGCAGGTCGGCGAGGTTCTCGTCGGGCCACACCTCGCGCACGCGCGCGGCGACGTCTTGATGGCGCAGGAGCTCGCGCACCACGCGGCCGTCGCGGCGGATCACGAAGCGCACGTCGGGCCGCGGGATCGCGAGGCGGATCACCGCGTCGACGCACGCGGCCCCCTCGGTCTGCGGCGTGCGCATGAACTTGCGCCGCGCGGGGGTGTTGTAGAAGAGGTCTTCGACGGTGATGGTGGTGCCCGTGGCGCAGCCCGCGGGGCGCACGACGGCCTCGGCGCCGCCCTCGACCGCGGCCTCGGCGCCCTCGTCGGCGCCGCGCGCGCGGCTCACGACCTTGAAGCGCGACACCGAGGCGATCGAGGGAAGCGCCTCGCCACGAAAGCCGTAGGTCGACACGCCCACGAGGTCGTCGGCCGAGCGGATCTTGCTCGTCGCGTGGCGCACCACCGCGAGGCGCAGGTCGTCGGGGCTCATGCCCACGCCGTCGTCGGTGACCGCGAGGCGCCCGAGGCCGCCGCCGTCGATCGAGACGGTGACCGCCTCGGCGCCCGCGTCGAGGGAGTTCTCGACCAGCTCCTTGACCACCGAGGCCGGGCGCTCGACCACCTCGCCTGCGGCGATCTGGTTGGCGACGTCGGGGGGCAGCAGCGCGATCGTTGGCATCGGGGACGCGCACCGTAGCACACGCGCGAACGCTCGTTTGACCCGCGAAGCGGCGCGATGCTAGCGTCGCGGGACCCACGACGTCAGGACGGGTGTTCCTTCTCGTGACGAGCCCATGAAGTATTGCCCGCAATGCAACCTCGAGTACGAGGACGAGACGGTGTTCTGCTCGGCGGACGGCAACCGTCTCCAGGTGCGGGCACCTCGGGCGGGGCAGAGACCCATGGGCCTCGGCGCGGCGGTGCTGTCGTCGCAGCCCATCTCTCCGCTCGGGTCGACGGCGCTCCAGGTGCCGACGCCCGCGCGGGGCACGGCCGCGGCGGCGCAACGAAAGGCGCTCCCCGACGACGCCGACGCGACGGTGCGCCCCCCGCCGCGCACGGTGCATAGCGCGGGCGGGCTCGCGCTCGAGATGAACCGCGAGGCCGCCCCGGCGCCCGCGCGCCAGCCCGCGATCAGCACGGAGATGCGCATGCCCGACGCCACGGTCGACGGCGACCTGATGCTCGACATGCCCACGATCGCGATGAAGACCCCGCTCAGCGCGCCGCAGCCGACGCACGACGAGGAGGGCAACAAGAACCTCGTCGGGGCCACCGTCGCCGGGCGCTACAAGGTGCTGCGGCGCCTGGGCGAGGGCGGCATGGGCGTGGTGTACGAGGCCATCGACGAGCGGCTCGAGAAGCACGTGGCGGTGAAGGTGCTGCGCGAAGACTTCGCCCGCCGCCAGGAGGTCGTCGAGCGCTTCAAGCAGGAGGCCAAGAGCGCCGCGCGCATCAAGCACGAGAACGTGCTCGACGTGACCGACTACGGCCAGACCGACGACGGGAGCTTCTTCATCGCGATGGAGCTCCTCCAGGGCACCGACCTCGCCGACGTGCTCCAGAGCGACACCGTGGTCGCGCAGGACCGGGGCATCGAGGTGGCGATCCAGATGTGCCGCGCGCTCCAGGCCGCGCACCAGAAGGGCATCGTGCACCGCGACATGAAGCCCGAGAACGTCTTTCTGGTGAAGACCGACGAGCGGCGCGAGGTCGTGAAGATCGTCGACTTCGGCATCGCGCAGATGAAGGACATCTCGGGCTCGAGCGAGGGCAGCCGCAAGCTCACGCGCACGGGCATGATCTTCGGCACGCCCGAGTACATGTCCCCCGAGCAGGCCGCGGGGAAGCCCGTCGACCACCGCGTCGACGTGTACGCCGCGGGGGTGATCCTCTACGAGATGTTCGCGGGGCGCGTGCCCTTCGTGGGCGACACGTTCATGGGCATTCTCACCAAGCACATGTTCGAGCAGCCGCCGCCGCTCAAGCAGGTGAACGCCGCGGTGAGCGTCGCCCCCGACCTCGAGGCCATCATCTTCAAGGCCCTCGCGAAGGACCCCGCGCAGCGCTACCAGTCGATGCAGGAGTTCGCCGACGACCTCCAGCGCTACCGCGCGGGCGCGCGCACCAACGCGGCCTTCAACCAGCCGTCGGCGCCCGTGATCCCGCCCACGGCCGCGCAGGTGCTCGGGGTGAACTCCACGCCCGGCGCTCCGCTCTACAACCCCTCGTACCAGGGCTCACCCGACGCCGCCGCGGTGCCCTCGCGCACCGTCGAGAGCGAGCTCACCGCGCCGCGCAAGCGCTCGGTGGCGCTGATCGTCGCCGTCGCGCTCCTCGGGCTCGTCGTCGTCGGCGCCATCGCCCTCGCCGCGCTCTCGAACGCCCCCGCCTCGCAGCCCGCCCCGCAGCCGCAGCCGCAGCCCATCGCGCAGCCGCAGCCCGCCCCGCAGCCGCAGCCCATCGCGCAGCCGCAGCCCGTC
>JBDHVF010001063.1:0-2956 GCA_039809605.1 Polyangiales bacterium
GCATCCCTGCACAGCCCGGCGGCTCGACGCCGGGTTTGAGCAACCCCAACGCCCGCATCCCACGCGCGGATGCGCGATCCCCAACGCCCGCATCCCACGCGCGGATGCGCGATCCCCAACGCCCGCATCCCACGCGCGGATGCGCGACCGCCACGCCCACACCCCGCGCGCGGATGCGCAACCATCACGTCCACACGGCACCCACCGGGCGCCACGGTGACGGGCCGCGATGCGCCGGGGGCTCCGAACCCTCCCCCGAAATGCGCGACCCTTCGCGCGGGGGGTTGTGAACCCTCGGGAGAAGCCTCGGACCCTTCATTCCGGCCGTGGATGGCCGTTCGGCGAAGGGTCCGACCCTTCGATCGGGGGGTTGCGAACCGTCGGAATGAACTACGCGGGCTTCGCGTCGGGGTTCACCGGCCCCGCCGGAGCCTCGTCGGACTTCTCCGCGCGGCTGGTCACCCGCCCCGCCCAGAGCGACGGGAAGTACTGCTCCCATCCACCCGGCGCGTCCCAGTAGAGAAAGCTCCCGTAGCGGCGCACGACCTCGTAGTCGAGCTCGAGCAGGGTGAACGCGCGGCGGCGCAGCTCGCCGGTCGACATGCTGTTGGCCTTCGAAGCGTCGGCGACGACCTTCGCGCCGATGCGCGCGAGGGCCTTCGTGGCGAGCGCGCTGGCCTCGGCGACCTCCTCGCGGCTCACGGTCGTGCGGCCGACGGCGTCCCAGTGCGCGCGGTACCACGTCGCCGCGTCGTTGAGGTCGTTGGCGAAATCGCGCGGGGTGTTGTCGCCCGCGCGAATGGCCGCCACGGCGGACCCGTCGGCCTTCCCCCGCTTCACCTGGATGTCGAGGTCGTCGAGCAGCAGGCCCCGAAGTTCGACCATGCGCGGGAGGATGTCGGCGAACGACGAGCTCTCGTCCTGCGCGGCGCGGTGCACGAGGTCGGCGTGCTGCGCGGCGAGCGCCACCTCGCGCACGCGCTCGAACACGTCGATCGGGGGGTCGCGGAACGCCTTCTTCAGCGCGTCGCGCTGCGCGAGCACGTTCTCGGTCGCCGAGATGGCGATGGCCGCGGCCGCCGTCACGTCGACGCGCGCGGCGCTCACCTCCGCGGCGGGCAGCGCGCGGGCGCGGGCCTCGTGCTTCTTCCACGCGGCCTCGGTGGCCGTCAGGTCGATCTCGACCTTCACGGGCTCCGACGCGACGCTGTGCACATGCGGGGTTCGGGCGGGCTCTTCGTTACGCTTCGTCATGGTGCTCCTCCACTCTGCACGAACGGCGGCGCAGGGTAGGAGACACCGCGGGTGTATGGGAAGAGCGTTTCGCGTCGGCCTTGTCTTCGCGGCGAGCCGGGGAGTACCGTCGCGCGCCTCCGATGCGCCGCGCCCCCCTCGCACCGTGCCTCGTCGCGCTCGCGCTCGTCGCGCCCGGGGTCGCGCGTGCGCAGCCCTCGCCCGCGTCGCCCCCCGCGTCGCGTCCGAGCGCGCACCCGGCCCCGCCGCGCGCGCCCGAGGGACCGCTCCTGCGCATCACGGTGCCGGGCGAGCTCCAGGCGCGCTTCACGGCGTTCACCACGTACCCGCTCGCGACGACGCCGGGCGTGGCGCCCTCGGTGATGCCGCCGAACCTCGGGCAGAACCAGTACTTCGAACACTGGATCCGGCTGCGCCCCGAGCTCTCGATCGGCGAGCGCTTCAGGGTCGCCGTGCAGCTCGACGTGGCGCGGCTCGTCGTGCCCGACGGCGACGCGCAGGGCGTCGGCCTCGCGCGCGAGCCCCGCAACGACCTCTTCCCCTACGGCGTGGTCGATCTCCGGCAGGCCTACGTCGAGTGGAGGTCTCCCATCGGGGTGCTCCGCGCGGGGCAGCAGGCGTTCAACCTCGGGCTCGGCATCGTCGCCAACGACGGCGACCGCATGCCCGTCTTCAACGACTACCGCTACGGCGACCTCGTCGAGCGCGTCGCCCTCGCCACGCGCCCCGGCGGCGAGACGAGCGACTACGTGCTCGCCGTGGCGGGCGACCTCGTGTACCGCGACCGCCTCGCGCGGCTCACCGACGGAGACATTGCGCTCCAGGGGGTCCTCTCGTTCTTCTGGCAGGACCACGCGTGTCGCGCCGACTGCGAGCGCAAGCGCGTGGGCCTGCTGGCGACCTACCGGGACATCTCGTTTCACAACGGCGCGTCGCTGTGGGCCGTGCTCGGTGATGTGTACGCGCGCTGGATGTGGCCCATGCCCGACCACGTGGGCAGGGTGTTCGCGGGCGCTGAGCTCGCGGTCGCGTACGGCGACACCGACGTGACGCGCACGCAGTACTTCGCCGACCAGCGGATCATCCAGTTCGGCGGCGCGGCGGAGTTCGGCCTCGAGCGCGACGGGCGCTACCGCATCTCGATCGAGGCGGGCTACGCGTCGGGCGATCGCAACCCCGTCGACGGAGACCAGCGGCGCTTCACGTTCAACCCCTCGCACCGCGTGGGGCTCCTGATGTTCCCCGAGGTGATCGCGTGGCAGACGGCGCGCAGCGCGGCCATCGCGGTCGATCCCTCGCTCACGGCGCGGCCCACCAACGGGGCGTTCCTGTTGCCGTCGCAGGGGGGCGTGGCGGGCGCGGCGTACGTGTACCCGACCGCGGTGGTGAACGTGGGGCGCTACCTCGACCTGCGCGCGGGCGCGGTGATCGGCGTGGCGACGACCGACTGGGTCGACCCCGTGTCGACGCAGCTCTTCGGCACCGCGCGCAACTACCGCGGCGGAGACCCCACACACCGCGACCTCGGCGTCGAGCTCGACCTCGGCGTGCAGGGCCGCTTCCCGCTGCCGGGCGACGTCACCCTCACGGGCGGCGTGCAGGGGGCGGTGATGTTCCCCGGCCACGCGTTCGACGACGCCTCGGGGCGGTGCATGGGCACGCAGGCCCTCGGCACCGCGCGCGTGGGCTTGAGCTTCTGAGC
>JBDHVF010001064.1:0-2955 GCA_039809605.1 Polyangiales bacterium
CGCCGTCGAGCCCGCGGGAATGACCGTGGTCTACGCCCACTCCGACGGCGCGCTCTTCTCCGTCGACCCCGCGTCGCGCAACGTGCGCATGGTGGGCATGTTCCGCTTCCCCACCGACGGCAACAACCACGCGATGACCGACCTCGCGGTCGACGCCGAGGGGAGCATCACGGGCGTCACGCAAGACGCGCTCTACACCGTCGACCCCGACACCGCGCAGTGCACGCTCGTGCGGTCGCTGCCCACCACCGACCGCCGCGTGTTCGTGGGCCTCACGTGGGTGCCCGTCGGCGTGCTCGACCCCGCGCGCGAGGTGCTCCTCGGCGGCGCCACCGACGGAACCCTCTGGCGCATCGACCCCTCCACGGGCCGCAGCACCTCGGCGGGCCAGCTCCCCTCGGGCTGGGGCATCAGCGGCGACCTCGTCTCGATCCGCGGCGCGGCCACCTACGCCACCGTGCGCCGCACCACGGGGTCGAGCACCAGCGACACGCTCGTCACGCTGAGGTTCAGCTCGGGCAGGGTGACCATGACCACCGTGGGCGAGGTGCGCGGCTACTCGAGCATCTACGGCCTCGGGTACTGGCGCTCGACGCTCTACGGCTTCACGCGCGCGGGCCTGCTCATCACCATCGACTCGCGCACCGGCGTGGGCACCCGCGTGTCGATGCCCACGATGCAGTTCTCGGGCGCCGGCGTCACCACCGTCGCGCCCGTCGCGCCTCCCTGAACGCTCACCTGCACGTCGCGCCCGCGCAGCTCTGCGTGGGCGCACACTGCGCGTTGCATGCGCCGCAGTGGTTCCGGTCGACGGCGAGGTTGCGGCAGCTCTCGCCGCACGGCGTGAGCCCCGGCGCGCAGGGCGTCGCGCGGTTGCAGAGCGGCTCGTTCACCATGCCGCAGTGCGCGCAGCGCCCGCCGACGGGCACGTAGTCGTCGTTGCAGGTGTAGACGCACTGGCCGTTCTGGCACCCGCGCGTGCCGTTGGCGACGGCCTGGCAGGGGCCTCCGCAGGTGCCGGGGCCGCACCAGTCGGGGTCGCTGCGCGGGTCGGTGCAGCGGCGCCCGTCGCACAGGCTCTGGCCCGCGGGGCACACGCACGCGCCGTTCACGCAGAAGGTCGTCTCGCCGCAGACCATGCCGCAGCCGCCGCAGTTGCGCGGGTCGTAGCGGGTGCTGGTGCACGCGCCGCCGCAGCACGCCTGGCCCGCGGGGCAGTCGCAGGGGCCCGCGGCGTCGGGGCCCGTCACGGGCACGTCGACGCCGCCGTCCGTCACCGGGTCGGCGCCGCCGCCGAGCACGAAGGTCTCTCGCACGCGCTGGCCGGGGATGAACCGCACCGCCCGCGCGCGCCGCGCCAGCTCGAGGCCCTGCGAGCAGCCCGCGCGCGTGCGCCCCACGACGGTGACGGTCACGGGCTGCGAGAGGTCGTCGTCGCGGGGCACGATGCGAAAGTCGAAGAGCCACCGAGGGGGCACGCCCGCGGGCACCGGCGCCACCACGCGCTGCGGGGCGAGGCCGCGCGACTCGATCTCGATGCACACGCCGCGCATCTGCGCGTCGTTGTTGAAGGGCAGCGCCGAGTAGACGCCCACCACGATGTCGGTCTCGTCGGTGGCGCACGCGCGCGCCGAGAGGGCCGCCGCGAGGGCCGCTGCGAGGCGACGAGGTCTCATGGCAGGCGCACGGCCTGAAAGGTGTACACGACGTTGTCCGCGGGGCGCGTGAGCTCCCACGTGAGCGCCGCCGCGCCGCCGACGGCCGCGGCGCCGAGGAGGGTCCAGAACCACCAGCGGGTGTAGAAGGGCTGCGACGCGCGGGCCTCGTCGGGCTCGAGCCGCGGCGCGAGGCGCGTCACGGCGCCGTCGGTCAGGGTCACGGCGAAGCGCGCGGGGTGGTAGCCGTCGGCGCGCACCTCGACGGCGTGGCGGCCCGTCGTGACGCGCGGCTCGGCGGGCACCTCGCCCTGGTCGCGCCCGTCGACGAGCACCGTGGCGTGCGCGATGGGAGACTCGATGCGCAGGCGGCGGGGCGCCTCGGGCCGCGCGCTCTCGGCGGGGCCGTAGGGGTCGGGCGCGAGCGCGAGCGCGCGCACCGCGGCGCGCGCCTCGACGCCGAGCGAGAGGTCGACCACGTCGCGCGACCCCTCGGCCACCTGGAGGTCGCGCCGCACCACCTGCCCGTCGCGCGCGCGCACCTCGATCGAGTGGGCGCCCGGGTCGAGCGCGAGCTCGCCGCTCCAGTCGGCGCGGGCGCGGCGGTCGACGGTCACCGACGCCACGGCCGACGCGGGCGTGACGCGCAGGGTGACCGTGCCCACGCGCGCGCGCAGCCGGCGCAGCGCGTCGGCGAGGTGCGCCGCGTTCTGCGCGGGCATCGCCTCGGCGCACTCGGCCTCGTAGCGCTGAAACGCGTCGAGGCTGTCGGCGTAGCGGCGCGTCTGTTCGAAGGCCACGGCGAGGTTGAAGCGCGTCGAGCACCGGGGGAGCAGCCCGTACGAGAACTCGAGCTCCGCGATGGCCGCCGCGTAGCGGCCCTGCTGCATCGCCGCGACGCCGCGCTGAAAGGACTGGCGGGCCTGCTCCTCGGTCGACTCCTGCGCGAGCGCGGCGCGCGACGCGAGCGCGACGATCGCCCCCGCGACGAGGGCCTGCGTTCTCCTGCGGGCGGCGTCGGTGCGCACCTGGGGCTGTCGACGAAGGCTCCCGTCGCCAGGCGGCAGATCCGCGTCGCCCCGCGTCGTCGTTCGGCTTCGACGGGCCGACAGCCCGTCTTCAGCCTCTCTCCTTGCGAGGCTCGCGTCTCCTTGCCCGGCTCGGTCCGCCTTCGTCGACACGCCCTCAAAACTCCGTCTGGATCACGGGGGCGCCGCCCGGCCGCGCGGGTCGCGACGCGCGCGGCGCCGCGGGGCGCGTGACGACGAGCGCCCGCGCCGGTCGCGGCACGACACGCGGC
>JBDHVF010001065.1:0-2954 GCA_039809605.1 Polyangiales bacterium
GATCGCCCGCGCGACGCCCTCGCCGAGCGCGGCCGCGAGCGCGCGGTCGAGGCGGCGCGAGAGGGGCTCCCACGGGGAGAGCGGGTCGGGGCGCTCCCACGCCACCGCGGCGTCGTCCGCGAGCGCCGCGAGCGCCCGCGCGACGTCGGCCGAGGGGAACGCCTCGCAGAGCGCGAGCGCGCGCGCGACATCGCCTCCCTCCGCGAGGGCCGCGGTGAGCCGGCGCGCGCGAGCGTCGGGGGCCTCGGCCGCGAGCGCGAGCCGCAGGTCGTCGACAGGGCGCCAGCCTCCGGCGGGGACGCGCTCCGTGGCGGTCGTCATGGGCCGCGGAGACTACTACCGAGACCGCCCCGCGGGCCATCGCCGCGCGACGTTCGCCGACGCCGCGGCGAACTTCTGTGATAGACGCTCCGTCGCAAGGAGCGACGCGATGAGGGACACGCTATCGGGGCTCGTGGGGGCGGCGCCGTGACGCCCGCGGTGCTGATCGTCACGCACTCGAGCGACAACCAGTGCGTCGAGATGGTGACCCGCTCGCTCGAGGCGCGCGGGGCGCGCGCGTACCGCCTCGACACCGACCTCTTTCCCACCGAGGTGCGGCTCACGGTGACCGAGGGCGAGGGGGTCTCTCCGGGCGAGGTGGCGGGGCCCTCGGGGCGCCTCCCGCTCGGCGAGGTGACGGCCGTGTGGTGGCGCCGCACGTCGGTGGGCAGGGCGCTCCCCTCGGACCTCGAGGCGCAGATGCGCCGCGCGTGCGTCGAGGAGTCGTCGCGCACGCTCCAGGGCGCGCTCGCGGCCTCTGGGGCGTTCACGGTCGACCCCGTGCCGGTGATCCGGCGCGCGGAGAACAAGCCCCTGCAGCTCCGCGTGGCGCGCTCGCTCGGGCTCGACGTGCCGCGCACGGTGACCACCAACGACCCCGAGCGGGTGCGCGCGTTCGCGGCCTCGTGCCCGTCGGGCATGGTCACCAAGATGATGGCCTCGTTCGCCATCTACGACGCCGACGGGCGCGAGCAGGTGGTGTTCACCAACGCCGTCTCGGCCCAGGACCTCGACGACCTCGACGGCCTCTCGCTCTGCCCCATGACCTTTCAGGAGCGCGTCGAGAAGGCGCGCGAGCTGCGGGTGACCGTCGTGGGAGACCGTGTCTTCGCGGCGTCGATCGACTCGCAGCGCATGCCGCGCGCCCGCGACGACTGGCGCAAGGAGGGCGCCGCCATGGTGGGCGACTGGCAGCCCTGCGAGCTCCCGCGCGACGTCGAGCTGCGCCTCTTGCGCTACATGGACCACTTCGGCCTCAACTACGGCGCCGCGGATTTCATCGTGACGCCCGAAGGGCGCCACGTCTTTCTCGAGGTGAACCCCGCGGGCGAGTGGTTCTGGCTCCAGCTCGCGCCGGGGCTGCCCATCGCCGACGCGATGGCCGACGTGCTCCTCGGCCGCGCCGCGCGCAGGCAGCGCTCGTGGTGACGCGCGACCGCGTGCTGCTCGTGACCCACTCGGGCGACTCGTTCACGGTCGACCGCGTGGCCGAGGGCGTCGCCGCGCGCGGAGCCCGTCCGCTGCGCGTCGACACCGACCTCTTTCCCACCGAGCTCGGGCTCTCGATCGGCGGAGGCCCCTCGGGCTTCGACCTCGCGCTCACGGCGAACGGCGAGACCGTCACGGGCGACGAGGTGGCCGCGGTGTGGCACCGCCGCGTGTGGCCGCCGCGCCTCGACGACGACCTCGACGAGACCTTCCGCGAGGGCTGCGTGCGCGAGTCGCGCGCGACGCTGGCGGCCTGGCTTGCGGGCCTCGAAGGGGCGCGCCACGTCGATCCCCCGTTCGTGGTCGCGGCGGCCGACGACAAGCCCCGGCAGCTCCGCGCGGCGCGGACGGCGGGCCTCGCGGTGCCGCGCACGCTGGTGACCAACGACCCCGCGCGGGTGCGCGCGTTTCGCCGCGAGCTCTCGGGCGAGATGGTGACCAAGATGCTCACGCCCCTCTCGCAGTCGATGCAGGGCCGCGGCTTCTTCGTGCACACCAGCCTCGTGCGCGACGAGGACCTCGACGACCTCGACGCGCTGTGCCTGTGCCCGATGGTCTTTCAAGAGCGCGTCGCGAAGCGCGTCGAGCTGCGGGCGATCTTCGTGGCGGGCGCGCTCTTCACGGGCGCGATCGACGCCACGCGCAGCGCCGGGGCGCAGGTCGACTGGCGCCTCGCGAAGCCCGGCGAGGTCTCGTGGCAGCGCGGCGAGGTGCCCGATGAGGTGGCCGACAAGCTGCGCGCGATGATGCGCGCGCTCGGGCTCACCTACGGAGCCGTCGACCTCATCGTGACGCCCGAGGGCGAGCACGTCTTTCTCGAGGTGAACCCCGCGGGCGAGTGGGGGATGATCGAGCGCGACCTGGGGTTGCCCATCGGCGACGCGATCGCCGGGGCGCTGCTCACGCAGACCCCGTAGGGGTGGCGGTCAGTAGTCCCAGCCGCCCTCGTCGCTGTCCGACGGGTACTTCAGCGTCTGGTACTCGTCGGTGTCCGACGGGTACTTCAGCGTGCGGCTGCGCGCGCCGACCTTCACGCCGGTCTTGATCTCCAGGGCCTTCTCGTCGCCCTCGGGCTTCTCCTCGTCGGTCTTCTGCTCCTCGAGGTACTTCGCGAAAAACGGCAGCTTCTTCATCGGAACCCCTCCATGGCGAGCGCCTCCTCGGCGCTCCCCCGGTTGTCGAACGGGGCGGTTTCTATCACCGATGTTTTCGCATAGGCAAGATGTCCCACGAGTGCGCAGTCACGCCTCTTCGGCCTGGGCGCGCGTGCCGTGGCGCACGACATGACCTCCACGCGGGCCGTCACGGGCACTGGTGACCCGCGCGTGTTCCGTTCAGGTCGCGTCAGGGTCTGCGAGCCACGCGGCGAGCGCGGGGCCCTCGAGGTCGAGCGCCACGTCGCCGAGGCGGTCGGCGCCCAGCGT
>JBDHVF010001066.1:0-2950 GCA_039809605.1 Polyangiales bacterium
CCGCGGGCGCGGGCTCCGCGGCGTGCTGCGCCTGCTGCGCCTCGGGCGAGACCGCGGGCTCGGTCGAGCGCGACGCGAGGCTCGACGTGTCGAGCGAGGTCTCGTGCACGGCGTAGTGGCTGTGGTACGCGGTGAAGCCCACGACCACGAGCAAGAGGGCCACGAACACGCCGCCCGAGACGGTCATCCAGCGGCGGCTGCGCGCGACCTCGTGCGCGTGCTCCTCGTGGGCGGGCACGAGGTCTTCGAAGCTGTCGTGCTCCTTCTTGTACGCGGCCTGGTAGGCCTGCTCGGAGAAGAACGCGCGGGCCTCGTCGCTCAGGTGCGTCGAGAGCGACTCCTTGTGCTCGCGGCCCTTCCCCTCCTTGCGCGTCGAGAGGATGTCGGTCTTGGAGCCCTTCGACGGCGCGGCCTTCTCGTCGGCCTTCGCCTCGGCGGGCGCCGCGCCGGGGCGCTCCGTGGGGGTCAGTGACTTGAGCTCGGGCGGCGCGGCCTTCTCGTCGCTCTTCGCCTCGGCCTTCTCCTCGGCCTTCTCGTCGCTCTTCGCCTCGGCCTTCTCCTCGGCCTTCTCCTCGGGCGGGAGCGTCGTGCGCTCGCGCTCGCCGGCGCCTTCGCGCAGGGCCGACACGTCCGTCGTGGTCGCGGCCCTCTCCTCGGCCTTCGCCGCGGGGTGCGACCCGCTGTCGTCGGCGGCCGGCTGCGAGATCGCGGGTTCGGTCGACGACGGCAGGTGGATGACGTTCCCCTCGACTCGCAACCCCTTCTCGGTGAGGGTGGGCTCGGGGCGAGCGGTCGCCACGGCGACAGGTTGTGCCAGCGGGACCTCCTTCGGTGCCACCACCGTCGCACCGGGGGCCGACGAGGGGCGCGACGGCGCCCCCGAGTCGCGATTGCCCTTCGCCCGCTTCTGCTTGTGCTTTGCCACGTCGCGCTCCTGATGTGTCTGCCGCGGTCCGCGGTCGTCGCCCGCCGGGGCGGGCTCCTCGTCGCGAACCGTCTCCCCCCGCACGGGCCTCACAGCCAGCGCGGGGGGCTGTTCCTTGGGTGCCTTTGAGTTAGCAGCGTCTGTGCCGTTGTCCCGCGCATCCGACGCGGGCACTCCCTCGTCGATCGCGTCGAGGCTCGCCATGGCCTCGTCGAGCGCCGTGCTCACATGCTGCGCGAAGCCCGGCACGGTCGGCCGCCCCGACCGCGCCGGCCCCTCGCGGGCCGCGCGCGCACCGCCCACGCGGAGCACGAGTCCCCGATCGATCAACGCCGCGAGCGCGGTGAGCGACGCGAGGTCGTCGGCGCCGTCGTCGATCAGCTCGGTGAGCGCGCGGGGCCGGTCGAGCTTCGCCAGCAGCAGGCGCGTGGCGGCGTCGAGCGAAGACTCCACCCGTGCCACGGCGGCACGGTCGACCACCCACGGCACATCGAGCGGGCCGTCGATGCGCGACTCGAGGTGGTTCCACTCGTCGGCGCGGCGCAGCCCTTCGAGCATGAGCGCCTGGATGCCGAGCGACACCGTGATCACCACGTCGTCGGGCAGCGTCGCCGCGCCGAAGCGCACCTCGAAGCGCCCCTCGGACCACATCAGCATGCGGAACACCGCGCGCTCGCCGCGCGCGCGCCCCGTCTCGGCGTCGACGACCTGCCCGTCGCGAAAGGTCAGGCGCCCGCGGCCCTCGGGGCCGTCGATCTCGAGCACGCCCGTCTTGCGCCCGAGATCGACCGTGGTGAGCAGGTCGATGAGGCCCATGCCCGCGAGCTCGCCCACGAAGCGCGCCTTGGGGCTCGCGTTGAGCGAGTCGCGGCGCTTGCGGGCCAGCACGAGCTGCACGCGCGTGAGCAGCTCCTTCAGGTAGATGGGCTTGGTGAGGTAGTCCTCGACGCCGAGCTTGAGCCCGCGGATCTTGTCCTCGAGGTCGGCCGAGCCCGTGAGAAAGATGAAGGGGATGCGCGCCCACTCGGGGCTCTCCTTGAGGCGCTCGCAGAACGCGTAGCCGTCGCGCGGGGCGAAGATGCTCCCCTCGGGCGGCGGCAGCCGCGTGTCGGAAATGATGAGGTCGGGCTCCTGCCGCTCGATCGCCTCGAGGGCCTCGGCGCCGTCGAGCGCCATCGCCACCTCGTAGCCCGCCTTGCGCAGCGAGACCTCGAGCATCCGCATGCTGCGGGCGTCGGAATCCACGAGCAGGAGGGTCTGTCTGGCCACGACGTGGTTTCCGGCGTATGCGCGGCGAACCCGTCGCCGCCGCGCGTCGACCATGCGCGGTGCACCGGACCCCTGTCAAGCCAACGGGCCCCGCGCGCTTCGTAGGGCGCGCTCGCCGCACGGAGCGCCGGCGACGTCCGCGGTTTCGCGCGACGCGCGCCGTTCGGGATAGCATCCGCGCAGCCCGTGTCGCTCTGGCCCGTTGCGCGCCTGCCGCCGCCCCTCCTCGCGCTGCTCTCGCTGCTCGCCGGGGCCGGGTGCGACGCGGGCCTCGGCGTGGTGGGCGGGCACGTGCGCCGGGCGTCGGGCCTCGAGGTCTGCGGCCCCGGCCAGTCGGTCTGCGACGGGCGCTGCGTGCACACGTCGTCAGACGCGGCGAACTGCGGCGAGTGCGGGCGCCGCTGCGCCGGCGGCGAGCGCTGCCAGAACCGCCGCTGCGTGCCCGCGTGCCGCGAGGGCGAGACCCTCTGCGAGACCGTGCGCGGCCCCGCGTGCGTCGCCGTGCTCCGCGACCCTTCGAACTGCGGCCTGTGCGACCGGCGATGCCCCGACGGGGCCGTGTGCTCCCGCGGTTCGTGCGCGCCCTCGTGCGGCCCCGGCCTCGCGGAGTGCCCCGGCGACGGCCCCGCCACCGACGCGGGCGCCCCCCGCGTGTGCGCCGACCTCGCGTCGGACCCCGACCACTGCGGCGCGTGTGACCGCGCGTGCGCGCCCGGCGAGGTGTGCGCCTCGGGCGTGTGCACGCGCGACTGCCCG
>JBDHVF010001067.1:0-2948 GCA_039809605.1 Polyangiales bacterium
CGAACCCCGCGCAGGCGAACCCCGCGCAGGCGAACCCCGCGCAGGCGAACCCCGCGGCCGCGCCGCCCGCCGCGGCGGGCGCGTGGGAGCCCCCGTCGGCCGAGGCCCTCGCCGCGATGCCCCCGGCGCGTCGCTTCGAGCTGGCGATCGTGCCCTTCGACGCGGCGACCGAGGCGCACGTGCGCGAGACCTTCATCCAGGGCGCGCGCGCGGGGCTGCGGGCCGACGTGTTCGCCAAGCTCGGCGACAGCATCACCGAGTCGGGCAGCTACCTCATGGACATCGGTCACGGCTGGTACGAGCTCGGCGCCTGGGGGCGGCTCGAGCCCGTGATCCGGTACTTCCGCAGGCACTCGTTCACGGGCGACGCCGAGAACAACTCGTTCACGCGCGCGAGCGCGTGCGCCACCGCGGGGTGGACCTCGCGCGCCGTGCTCGAGGCCGACGGGCACTGCCCCGCCGAGGCCGAGCTCCAGGCCACGCGGGCGGCCTTCGCGATCCTCATGGTGGGCACCAACGACGCCGAGCGCTCGACGCCCGCGGAGTTCGAGCGCAACCTCCGCGCGATCGTCGACCGCGTCGAGGCGCGCCACGTGGTGCTGGTGCTCAGCACCATCCCCGACCAGCTCAGCAGCGACGAGGCCCGCCGCCGTGGGCTCGAGATCAACACGGTGATCCGCCGCGTGGCCGCCGAGCGCCACCTGCCGCTCATCGACTACTGGGCCGCGATGCAGGGCCTCGCGCACCACGGCATCGACCCCGACAACGTGCACCCGTCGGTCTACACCTCCGACGGCCACAACGTCGCGGCGGCCATCTTCACCGACGCGGCGCTCGGCTACGGCTACAACGTGCGCAACCTCACCACGCTCCTCATGCTCGAGCGCCTCGCGCGCGTGCTCGACCTGATCCAGTAGCCGCCCCTACGGCGACCAGAAGACGTCGAAGCCCGCGCTGCCCTGGGTGTTGCCCTCGGTGCGGCCCACGTCGCCGAACACCGTGGCCGACCACGCCTGCGAGATGGCCGCCTCGAGCAGCACGCGAAAGACCTGGGCCGTCGTGTTCACCTGCCCGAGCGCGTTCGACGCCGCGCCGTAGGTGGCCTGGAGGTAGAACCGCGGGCCGAGCGAGACGCCCGCGCCGTAGCGCCCCGCGGCCGACCCCTGGCCCGGCTCGACGATGATCGTGGGCATGAAGCCCGAGGTGCGCGAGAGCCCTGCGTTCACGGTGCCGAGCGTCATCGCGGTGATGAGCGACGCGAACTGGCTGCCGGCCTGCTGGCCGAGGTCTCCGCTGGCGCTGTCGGCGCCCGAGCCCAGCATGTCGCGGCGGCCGAGCGCGATCATCGCGAGGATCTCGGCCTGCGTGGCCTCGGGGTAGCTCACCGAGCCGAAGGCCATGGTGGGCGCGCGGAGCCTGCCGCCGACGGTGGCCGTGAGGCGCCCCAGCGTGGGCGAGTCGTGGTGCGCGGCGACGTCGAGCTGCGGGTTCATCGCGACGCTGCCGTCGAACACCACGCGCGTGCGGTCGAGGTCGAAGCGCTTGCCGAGCACCGAGAACCAGCTCTGGTTGTTGGCCTGCTCGATGGTGCCCGCCATGGCCCACCCCGCGCGCTCGCGGCGCACCTCGCCCCGCGCGCGCAGGGCGACGGCGAGGTCGCTGCGGCGCACCCACACGGGCGCCGCCGTGTCGAAGCGCAGCGCGATCGGGTACGTCGTCGTCGGACGCTCGGCGCCGGCCTCGGTGCGCCCGAGGATGAACACGTCGCGGTCGACCGTGAGCGGCTGCAGGTCGCGCGACTGCTCCTCCTTGAGGAGCACCGACGCGCGCTCGATGTCGAGCGCCCCCGTCGCGCCGTCGCGGGTGAACTGCATCTGGTAGCGCAGCGAGCCGTCCATCCAGCCGTAGGTGTTGCCCTCGACGCCGACGGGCATCTGCTGCGTCTCGCCCTGCACCTGCAGGGTCACCAGCGGCGCGGTGTTCGGGGCGCCCTCGGGCACCGGCGGGGCGAGCAGGCCCGAGAGGTCGGCGCCGCCGGTGATGTTCACGCTGCCGCGCCCGAGGGCCGCGGTGAAGGTGCCGATGCGCGCGCGCGGCCCCTCGACGCGCAGGTCGAGGGCGAGGTCGCGCAGGGGCTCGCCGAGCGCGATGAGCTCGGCGCGGCCGTCGGCCACGCGCAGGTCGCCGAAGAGGGCCTCGGGGTGGCGCGCGTTCCAGCGCACGGTGGCCTCGAGCTGGCCGCCGATGCCCCCGAGGTTCTCGTCGCGCACGATCGGGGTGAGGGTCTCGAGGCGAAAGCCCCGGGCCTGCATGCGCACGTCGAGGTCCTCGGTCTGCGGCCGCGGGCTGAGGAGCGAGCCGAGCACGGGCATCGACGCGATGGCGAAGAGCGTCCCGCGGGCCTCGGGCGCGGTGCCCGCGACGGGGTCGCAGGTGATCATGGTGGTCTGCGCGGTCGCGTCGAGGCAGGTGTGGAGCGTCCAGCCGCCGCCCTGGCGCGCGGTGAGCTTCGCGTTCGTGTAGACCTGCACGGGCGGCGTCTCGCGCGCCTCCTCGGCCTCGCCGATGCGCGCGCGCAGGCCCCGGAGCGTCGCCCAGGCGCTCACGGGCTCGGCCGGGTCGTCGCGCACGTCGACCTGCAGCTCGAGGGCGCCGCGCACGCCGCGGTCGCGCGCCCACGAGAAGCGCTCGAGCTTGACGTTCTGCGTGGTGACCTCGAAGCGGTCGGGCGCGGCGGCGTCGCGCGCGCCCGCGAGCAGCCGCGCGCCGTCGGCGTGCGCGCGGAACCCGAACGCGAGGTTGCCGCGCTCCTCGGGCGGCGCGTCGGGCGAGAGGTCGACGGTGCCGTCGAGCTGCGCGCGCACCCGGCCGAGGAGCGACGCGCGGTCCTCGGGGCGAACGTCGGCGAAGAGCCGCGCGCGCACGGGCTCGGTGAGCCCCACGCGCGG
>JBDHVF010001068.1:0-2947 GCA_039809605.1 Polyangiales bacterium
GGTCCTCGAGCACGCCGTCGCCCTCGACGAGGAGCGAGGCGTAGCGGCGCGCGAGGTCCTTGCCCTTGCGGCCGGTGAAGGCGAAGCCGTCGAGGGGCCTGCGGTGCAGGCCGCGGTAGGGGCCCCTCTCGAAGGCACCGAGCACCAGCGCGCCGCGGTCGATCATCGCCACTGCCTCACGCGGGGAACACGTCGCGCCGCACGATGGTGGCCTCGCGCTCGGCGCCCACCGACGCGATCGCCACGGGCACGCCCACGCGCGCCTCGAGGTCGACCAGGTAGCGCCGCACCGCGCGGGGCAGGTCGTCCATCGCGCGCGCGCCGGCCACCGACTGGCCCCAGCCCTCCCAGTGCTCGTACACGGGCTCGGCGCGGTCGAGGTCGTCGAGGGGAAGGTCTTCGTAGATGCGCCCGTCGATGCGATACGACACGCACACGGGCACCGTCTCGAGCCCCGCGAGCACGTCGATCTTGGTCACCGCGAGGTGCGTCAGCCCGTTGACCCGCGCGGCGTACCGCAGCGCGGGCAGGTCGAGCCAGCCGCAGCGGCGGGGGCGGCCCGTGGTGGCGCCGTACTCCTCGCCGGCCTCGCGCAGCCGCTCGCCCTCGGCCCCCTCGAGCTCGGTCGGAAAGGCCCCGTTGCCCACCCGCGTGCAGTACGCCTTGGTGATGCCGAGCACCGCGCCGATGGCCGTGGGCCCGATGCCCGTGCCCGTGCACGCGCCGCCCGCCACGGTGTTCGAGCTGGTCACGAAGGGGTAGGTGCCGTGGTCGAGGTCGAGCAGCGTTCCCTGCGCGCCTTCGAACACCACCCGCTTGCCGCTACGAATGGCGTGCCACGCGGCGGTCGACGCGTCGCCGAGCAGCGGCGCGAGCTCGCGCGCGAGGGGCTCGGCCCACGCGAGCGTCCCGTCGAGCGTCGGGGCATCGACGCCGGCGGCCCTCGCGCGGTCGGTCCACACGTCGACCAGGGCCGAGATGCGGTCGCGCGCGCGCACGAAGTCGACGAAGTCGCGCAGGGTCACGCCGACGCGCGCGGCCTTGTCGCTGTAGGTCGGGCCGATGCCCCGGCCCGTGGTGCCGATCGCCCGCGGCCCCGCGTTCGAAGCCCGATCGATCGCCGCTTGAAACGGGAAGGTCACGTGCGCGCGCCCGCTCACCACGAGGCGGTGGCGCACCTCGAGGCCGCGCTGCTCGCAGGTGCGGATCTCGTCGACGAGCACCTCGGGCGCGATCACCATGCCCGCGCCGAGCACGCAGCGCACCGACGGGTGCATCACGCCCGAGGGCAGCAGGTGCGTCACGAGCTTCTGGCCGCCGACCTTGAGCGTGTGGCCCGCGTTGGCGCCTCCCGCGTAGCGCACCACCATGTCGGCGCGCTCGGACACGAGGTCGACGATCTTTCCCTTGCCCTCGTCGCCCCACTGGGCGCCCACGACCACCAGCGCTGCCATGTCACTCCTCCCGCGGCGCCGCCGCGCGCGGCGATCGTAGTCCACGTCACCCCGCGTTGCACCGACGTTCGCGCGCTTGCGCCGCGCGCCCCGCGGGCCTAGAGAGCCTCTCCGAGTGCCGACGCTCCCGAGCTACGACCTCCCGCGCGTCATCGAGCGCCTGCGCGGCGAGACGGTGCCTTCACCCGACGACGCCTCGATCACCGCGTCGGTGGCGATCCTGCTGCGCGCGGGTCCGATGGGCGAGGCCGAGGTGCTGCTCATCCAGCGCGCCGAGCGCGAGGGAGACCCCTGGTCGGGCCACATGGCCTTTCCCGGCGGTCGGCGCGACCCGACGGACCCCGACGTGCTCGCCACCGCGGTGCGCGAGACCCACGAGGAGGTGGGCGTCGACGTGACCGCGCACGCGACGCTCGTCACGCGCCTCGGCGACGTGCCGCTGCTGGTTCGCGCGCAGAACCTCGACGTGCGCATCGCGCCCTTCGTGTTCGCGATGCGACGCGACGTGCCCCTCGCGCCGAACCACGAGGTCGCCGCCACGCTCTGGACGCCGCTCGCCCCCCTCGCCCGCGGCGAGCGCGCGAGCGTCTACCCCTTCCGCTGGCAGGGCGTCGACCACGAGTTCCCGTGCTACCGGCTCGGCGAGCGCGTGGTGTGGGGCCTCACCTACGCGATGCTCCAGGGCCTCTTCGAGCGCGTGCACGGGTGAGCGGCCCTCCCCCCGTCCCCCTCCCGCGGATGCGGGAGGGGGTGCCTCGGAGTAGCCTGCATACCCTCACCCCCCGCCCTCTCCCGCGAGGTCGCGGGAGAGGGAGCGCTGCCGCCTACGAAGTGACGGCGTGGGCGATCGCGCTGCCGCGTGCGAAGTGACGGCGTGAGCGATCGCGCTGCCGCGTGCGAAGTGACGGCGTGGGCGATCGCGCTGCCACGTGCGAAGTGACGGCGTGGGCGATCGCGCTGCCACGTGCGAGGTGACGGCGTGGGCGATCGCGCTGCCGCGTGCGAGGTGACGGCGTGGACGATCGCGCTGCTGCGTTCGAGGTGACAGGGCTCTGTTGGATCGCACCCCGACACGGGGTTCCTCCACGCCGGCCTCGACCGCCAGCCGCGCAACGAACGACGGCGCCGTCACCTCGCACGCGGCAGCGCGATCGCTCACGCCGTCACTTCGCACGTGGCAGCGCGATCGCCCACGCCGTCACTTCGCACGTGGCAGCGCGATCGCTCACGCCGTCACTTCGCACGCGGCAGCGCGATCGCTCACGCCGTCACTTCGCACGTGGCAGCGCGATCGCCCACGCCGTCACTTCGCACGCGGCAGCGCGACGCTCACGCGCTCACCTCGAACGCGGCAGCGCTCCCTCTCCCGCGACCTCGCGGGAGAGGGCGGGGGGTGAGGGTATGCAGGCTACTCTCGGGGGTAGCGTAAAGAAATCTGTGTCCGGTTCTTGCGGCCCTGAAAACAAGGGGAGAACAAGAACATGGGACTCGGA
>JBDHVF010001069.1:0-2947 GCA_039809605.1 Polyangiales bacterium
GCCCGCGTCGCCCGGGTCGCTCCAGATGCGCCCGTCGGCCTCGCGCACGCCGTCGAAGGGCGCGTACGTGAGGGCGCCGTTGCGCACCGAGAACGTGCGCCAGTCGGGGCCGAGGGGCACCGCGCGCGTGACCATCTCGAGCGACGCGCGGTCGGTCATGGCCATGCCCGCGCGCGCCCACGCGGCGCGGACGGGCTCGACGGCGTAGCGCCCCACGCTCTCGACGCGCGCGAAGTTGTAGCAGCCGTGGTGGCCCGTGCAGTCGATGCCGCCGCTGCCGCCCGGGGAGACGTCGCCCGCGGCGCCTTGCAGGTGCATCACCACCACGGGGCGGTCGAAGCTCTCTTCGACGGCCTCTTCGATGGCGCCGGGCGCGTCGCCGCTCGCGAGCAGGTTGTCTTCGCCGAGCACGGTGCCGTGCACGCCGAAGATGGGGAGCACCGCGAGGGGGGTGCCGTCCATGCGGTCGACGCGCACCACGAAGAGGTCTTTGTCCTTGCGGTGGCGCCCGCCGGGCAGGTCGTCGTTCTCGCCGCGGCGGTCGTGGGAGACGCGGTCCGCGGGGTCGAAGTTGTCGTCGTGGGCGACGCCGATGCGCGCGGGCTCCATGGCTCCGAGGGCGCTCTGCGCGGTGCGCACGAGGGCGTCGAGGAGCCTCTGGCGGCTCTCTCCGCGCGCGACGCCGAAGCCCAGGCCGAGCACCTCGTTGGCGACGAAGTGGCCCCACGACGAGTGGCTGTGGCTCGTGCCGATGAGCACCTTGCCCGCGAAGCCGGGGCCGAGGCGCGAGGCGACCTCGATGGTGGTGCGGTCGTCGGCGACGCCGAGCTCGGCCTCGAGCAGCACGACGGTCTCTCCCCCCGCCGAGAGGGCCACGGCGCGCACGCGCGGCGCGCGCTCGACGCCCACCGACGGCAGGAAGCCCGACGAGTACGGCGCCGCGCGGTTGTCCGCGGCGCTCTGCATCCCGAGGGCGCGGGCGCGGGCGGTGTACGCGCCGAGCGTGGAGCCCACGGGCAGGTCGAGCACGCCCTCGGCCACGCCCGCGCGCAGCGCGCCCGCTTCGACCGTTCCCGTGGCGTTGGCCGTGGGGGCGAGGGGCTCGTAGGTGCAGTGGTCGGTCGGCTGCGGCGTCGGCGGGCCGAGGTCCGCGGGCGCGACGTCGGCCTGCGCGTCGCCCGACGCGTCGCTCGATGCGTCGGGCGTCGTCGCGGGGTCGTCGGTGCAGGCGTGGGCGAGGGCCGCGAGCGCGGCGGCGAGGGCGAGGCGGGCGTGGGTCATGGTCGCTCCGGGCGCCCACGGCGCGTGGGCTGCGCGGAGCATCGTCGAAGGCGCGCCCGTCACGCAACGGGTGACGGGGGGCGCATCGTCACTGGATGCAGAGGACGCCCATGCGAGCGCAGATGCTGCGGAGGGGGTTGCAGCAGTACTGGCCCGAGGGGCACGTCGTGTTGCCGCAGCGCACGCCGTCGGCGACGCAGCGGGCGCCCGAGGCGTCTTCGACGCAGTGGGTGCCCGAGGCGCAGCGCACGGTGGCGCAGCGGGTCACGGGGCGGCGGCAGGTGCCGCCCGCGTCGGGGTACGAGCCCGAGAGCACGCAGGTCAGGCCGTCGGCGCAGCGGATGCCCGCGATGCCGCCGCAGAACGCGCCCTCGCCCGCAGGCGGGCGGCCGCAGACGTAGCTGCACGCGTGCGCGGCGGTGCAGGTCCACGCGCCGACGCAGCGCGGGGCGACGAGGCGCTGCTCGGCGCAGTCGTCGGCCTCGGCGCAGTACGAGACGAGCTTGTGCAGGCGCGCCACCGCGCGGCCGCCCTGCGTGAGCGTGAGCACGTCGCCGCGGAGGGTGTAGTTGTACGTGCCGTAGACGCCCGTGGGCACGCCGAGGCGGGGGTCGGCCGAGCGGAGGTTGAGCGTGCGCGAGGTGGCCGTGAACACGCCCTCGACGCGCGACTCCGACGGGCACGGCGCGCGGATGCACCGGACGCCGTTGTCGACGTCGGCGAACCAGTGGTGCCCCGACCCCTCCGCGGTGGCCGTGAACACCAGCCCGTGGAACGCGCCGGTGTCGCCCTGCCACGCGCCCACGAGGTGCTCCCACGCGCGCGAGCGCGACACGTCCTCGGTCGTCTCGCCCGTCTCGTCGATCGCGTCGCCGCTGCCGTAACAGCCCGCGAAGGTCGTCATCGAGAGCGCCACGCCCGCCATCAGCCGCTTGAAGTCCATCTGTGTCTCTCCCCGGTGTTGAAGCCCAGGGGTGGTCCCCGGAGCGGCGCGATGGATAGCGCCGCCCACACCTACATGCAACCCCCTTGTGGGCACTTTTCAGCGCGCGAGGCGCTCGATCTCGCCCGTGGCCGTGAGGAGGTTCACGCGCGCGATCTGAAAAGCGAGGCGCGCGCGCACCACGGTGTAGCGGGCGCTCGCGTCGGCGGCCTGCGCGTCGACGAGCTCGAGGAGCGGGGCGGCGCCGGCCTGGTAGCGCCCAGTGGCCTGGTCGAGGTTGGCCGCGGCGGTGGCCGCGAGGCGCTCGCTCTGGTCGAGCGTGAGGCGCGCCGCGTGGAGGTTGATCGCCGCCTGCACCGCGGCGGCCCGCACCTGGAGCGACTGCTGCGCGAGCGTCTCGCGCGCGGTGGTCACGTTCGCGTCGGCCACGCGCACGTTGGCCTGCACCGTGGGGTCGAAGACGGGCCACGAGAGCGTCACCGCGCCCTGGAGCTGCTCCGAGATGCCGAAGGCGCCCTGGCCCTGGAGGCGCTCGGAGTAGTTCACCGTGCCGCTCGCCTGCGCCGCGAGCGTGGGCAGGCGGCCCGAGCGCGCCGCCGACGCCTGCGACTCGGCCTGCGCGAGCCGCTGCCTCGCCGCGGCGAACTCGGGGCGGTTCGCGACCGCGGCGTGCCCTCGCGCTGTTCCGACCACGAAATGAGACATCGAAGCCTCTCATGTGAT
>JBDHVF010001070.1:0-2944 GCA_039809605.1 Polyangiales bacterium
TGGCCGTGCGAAGGGCGCTGCTCGACGCGCCCGACCCCTCGGCGGCGTGCGCCGAGATCGCGCGGGCCCTCCCGAACGGTTGACCTCGCGCGCCGGGGGTGCGAACACCACCGCCCGCCATGAGCACGCACCCCGCACGATCCCTCGCGCTCGCCGCCGCGCTCTCGCTCGCGCCGCTCGCGGCGTCGGCGCAGACCGATCCCCGGTACTTCAACCAGATGCGCGCGGAGCTTCAGGCCATGGGCCTCGCCGCGCAGTGCGCCGCGGTGAGCGCGCAGGTGGGCGCGTGCCGCGTGGTGGCGAGCGCGCAGCCCGTCCCCGGCGCGCCCAACGCCTCGGCGGCGCGGCGCTACGCGCTGGTGCTCGAGTACAGCGACCAGACCGACACGGTCTACGTCTACCTCGATCGCTACGCGTCGGTGCGCGGCGACGGCCCCTCGGCGGGCGCCGTCTTTCGCCGCCTCGCGGAGATGAACTGGGAGATGCTCGTGGGCAAGTTCGAGTGGTCGCCGCGCACGGGCGAGATCCGCCTCGGCGCGGTGATCAACACCGACTCGAACTTCGACCGCAGGGCCTTCCGCGGCGTGGTGCGCGCGCTCCTGCGCCTCGGAGACCGCTACGCCGAGGAGCTGTCGCACCTCACGGGCGCGCCCGTGGGCGAGGCCGCGCCCGCGGCGCAGCCCACCGCGCAGCCCGCGGCGCGCTGACCGTCAGCGCTGCGCGAGCGGCGCGCGGAACACCACGAGCGCGGTGCGGTCGCCGAGCGTGGGGACGCGCCCCGCGGCGGCCCCCCACTGCATGCGCCCGCCGTTCTCGTCGAAGGTGAAGGTCGTGCGGCCGCCCCGCGCGAGCTGCGCGTCGAGGTCGCGCGGCACGCGGGGCACGAGCGTGTCGGGCACGAGAAAGGCCGCGGCCACGTCGTTGTCGCGCGTGCCCGAGGGGATCACCCGCCCGTCGTACCAGAAGCCCACGTAGAGCTGCACGCGGTCGCGCGCCGTGCGGAGGTTCAGGAGCTCGCGCACGGCCTTGGCGAGGCGGCCGAAGGTGATCGCGCCCACGACCGCGCCGTTGACCGTCGCGCCGTCGGCCGTGCGCGTGGGCTGCGCGGCCACGAGGTAGACGCGCGCGGGCTGACCCTCGCCCGAGGCCATCTCGCCCACGCACGTCCCTCCGTTGCCCTGCAGCGCCGCGCGCACGCACGGAAAGGCCGCCGCGAGGTCCTTGCCGGGGAGGTAGTCCTGGTCGGGCGCGCGGTCGCCCGCGACGCCCTTTCCATCGGCGCCCACCGCCGCGAGAAACCACGTGGGGTAGAGCGTCAGGTCGCGCCCCACCTCGGTGCGGTCGTCGTGCATGTCGTGCCAGAGCCGGTTGCGCACGCGCGCGACGTCCCTGGGCTCGGCCATCGCGCCGCTCATCTCGCGCGCGACCTTGGTCATCACCTCGCCGAACCCGTGCGCGAGGCGGTCGACCCCCTCGCGCCCCTCGCTCACGTGCTCGGCCGCCTTCGCCGCCGCCGCGCGGCCCACCGCGGGATCAGGTCCGCGCTCGCACGCGGCGATCACACCCAGGGCCATCACGGCCGCCCATCTCGTTCGTGCGCTCATGATCGGTCTCGACATCCGCTTTGCGATCCGGTTCACCATGCGTCGTGCGGGCGGATGCACTCGGAGACCGCCCCGGCGCGCCCGCAGCGCGCGAAGGTGCACGCGCGGCCGTCGGCGCCGACGGTGATGTCTCCGACGTGCCAGAGGGGGTTGCCGCTCGACCCGCCGCGGTCGCCCGTGAGCGTCACGCGCTCGCTCTCGAACACCACCACGCCGCCGCAGTAGACGCGCACCACCACGGGCGTCGGCTCCGAGCCGCTGAAGTAGTGCACGCCCACCGCGAAGCGCGCGCCCGACGCGGCGCGCACCACGTTGATGTTCTCGGGGCCGGGCAGGTCGCCGATGTGGTCGATGTCGAGCTGCGGGTTGTTGGCGCCGCCGGGCGGCTCCCACTCGAGCACGCCGTCGGGGCAGAGCATGCCCACGCCGCGGTCGCAGCGGCAGTTGGCGTAGTAGCAGTCGGCGTTGGGCGGGGCGTTGCTCGCCCAGCGCCCGCCCGAGCGCGAGAGGTCGGCCAGGTGCAGGTCGATGTCGATGCCGCCGCCCTGCGCGTTGCAGCTTCGGCACGAGCGGTCGAGGTTCCACACCAGCTCGACGCGCACGGCCTCGTCGGAGCGCGAGAAGGCCCGCGTGGTGCACGACGCGCTGTTGCCCCGTGAGTTCGTCGCCGTGAAGCGCCACACCCAGTCGCCCGCCACGTCGAAGGTGAAGCCCGTCGCGCGCGAGCTCGGCGCCGTGAGCGACGCGGTGCTCGTCGGCGGCTGCCGCTCGATCGCCCAGCGGTACGTGAGGGCGAGGCCCAGGCGCGACTGCGCGTTGCCCTCGAGGCGCACCGTGGTGAAGGGCACCGAGGTGATGTCGGGCGGACACGTCGCCAGCACGTCGGGGTCGACGTGCACGTTCGCGGTGCAGCTCCGCGAGAGGCCGCCCGCGTCGGTCGCCGTGAGCTGCACGGCGTAGTCTCCGAGCGCGTCGCAGCGCATGCGCGTGTCGGCGCTGCCCGAGGCGGGGATGGGCTCCGCGGCGCTGCCCGCGGGCCTGCGCACGACGCTCCACGCGTAGCTGAGCGCGCGGCCGAGGCGCGAGGTGGCGCGCCCGGTGAGCGCGGCCACGTCGCTCTGGTAGCGCGACTGGTCGTTGGGGCACACGAGGTCGATCGCGGGGTCGGCCTCGACCACGGTCACGCAGCTGTCGGTGCGCCCCACGGCGTCGACCACGGTCAGCCGCAGCCGCCACGTGCCCGCGTCGGTGAGCCTCAGCGTCGCCGAGGGCAGGTCGGCCCCCGTGAGCGCGCGCATCGGCTCGCGCGCGGTCGAGGGCGCGGCCTCGACGGACCACGC
>JBDHVF010001071.1:0-2943 GCA_039809605.1 Polyangiales bacterium
GAGCGGCAGCGTCTCGACGAGCGCGAGGTACTTGCCGGGGTTGTCGCCATCGGGCACGGCGTACGTGGGTTTGAGCGTGTCGCCGTACTCGGGCAGCGCGACCACGAGCTCGTCGGGCAGCGCGGGCTGTCCTGGCGCGTTGACGATGTCCGTGGGTTCCCAGCCGAGCACCTCGCGCGCGAACGCGGGGAAGTCTTCGATGGCCCAGGTCTCGACCGAGGGCTCGTCGGGCGACGGCGTGACGCGCACGCGGGTGACGACCGACGCGAGGGATTGCTGCTCGCGCGCGACGTTGCGGTTGACGAACGCCTGCGCGGCCACGAGCGCGGGCGGCGACACGACGAGTCCGACGGGCTGGAGGTAGCCCAGCCACTCCTGATGCGATCGCAGCTCGGGGTCAGCGGCCACCGTTCACCCCGTCACCGGCCAGAGGTAGACGACGCCGAGCGGAACGAGGTGGGGCGTGCGCACCTCGTAGCTCGCGCGGATCTTCGCGGGCTCCTCGACGATCTCGCGGTCGATGGCAGAGAGCCTCTTCTTCCAGTGCCGGAGATCCGCCGCGAGCTGCTCGCGCTCGTTCGCGTCGAAGCCCTTGAAGCGATCGGCGAAGGCCATCTGCGACGAGGGCTCGTCGTCGTGCTCGGCCACCATCGCCGCGATGCGCCTCTTCTGCGACTGGAGCACCTCTTCGAGCGCCTTCGCCTCGCGCGCCCCGCGCTCCCGCAGTCGTTGAGTGAAGCCCTCGGAGAGCCCCACCGCGCGCGCCTGGAGCTGCGAGAGGAGCTCGCCCACGTCGCGCTCCACGCTCGCCGCGAGCCGCGCGCGAATGGACTCGGGGACGTCGTGCATCGTGGGGTTCGAAAGGGCTCGTTCGAGGAGCCGCAGGGTCTCGTTGCGGGCGTCCTCGGCGTAGGGTTTGAGCTTTTCGCTGCGGCCGTCGGGGTCGGTCCACCGGGCGGTGCAGGCCACGAGCTCGTCGTGAAGGCGCGAGGCGTGGTCGCCGTAGAGCGAGAGCCGTCCGAGCAGCACCACGCGAGGGATGGCGCTCTCGGTGCGAACCACGGTGGCGCGCGCGAGGTCGTCGTGCACGAAGCCCTGCGACGCGAAGCGCCCGAGGAGGCGCTGCACCACGCGGTGTTCGAGGTGAAGGTGTACGGTGTCGGCGTCGAGCGAGCCCGCGTCGGCGAAGGTCACCGGGCGGATGGGCGCGCGGCGACGCCACTCCCACGGCTTCTCGTCGCGCTTGCGGGGGACGCGCAGCGTGTCGAGCGTCTCGGCCCAGCTCGCGTCGGCCCCGTGGCGCGCGTCGAGCGGAGGAAAGACCCACCGCACCCGCGAGGGATCGTCGATGCCCTTCGAAGCGTCGAGGGGCTGGAGGCCGGGCGCGCCGAGGATCTCCAGCGAGGCGTCGAGCGCGTGGCGCAGGGCCGCGGGGTCGAGGCCGATGGCCTTCTCGCTCTCGGTGAGGATGTCTCGGAGCTGGTCGAGGTTCTTCGAGAGGGCCTCGCGCCGCTCGCGCACGGCTTCGAGCTCCTCGTCGACCACCGCGCGCTGCGCGCTGGAGGTGTCGAGCGACGCGATGCGCTGGGCGAGGTCGAGGGCGCCGGGCCGCCGGATGCCGCCTTCGAGGGCGCTGGCGAGGCGCTGCTCGATGACCTGCGAGAGCGAGCCGAGCTCCTTCTGGATCGTCTCGGTCTTGCTCACGAGCGCGGCGAGCACGCGGTCCTCGGGGCGCTGGGCGAAGACGAAGTAGTGGCAGCGCACCTCGCTCTCGCGCTGGAGCTTCCGGTCGATGCGCCCGTTGCGCTGCTCCATGCGCGAGGGGTTCCACGGCACGTCGAAGTGAAAGAGGTCGGCGCAGTGGTTCTGGAGGTTGACGCCCTCGCGCGCGGCGTCGGTCGCCACGAGCACCCGCAGCGGGTCGTGCGCGGGGTCTGCGTTGAACGACCGCTTGATGGCCTCGCGCGCCTCGTCGTCCATGCCGCCGTGGAAGGTGGCGACGCGCCGGTCGGCGTCGTCGGTGTCGGCCAGGGCCTCGCGCAGCCGCTGTTCGAGGTAGCGCTTGGTGTCCGCGTACTCGGTGAAGATGAGCACGCGGCGGTTCCTCCACGCGCGGCCGTCGAGCAGGTGCTCGCGCATCCACGCGAGGAGCCACTCGACGCGCGGATCGGCCTTGTACCGAGCCGTTTCGGCGATGTCGGCCATGCGGTCGAGCAGCGCGCGTGCTCGCGCCTGGAGCGAAGCGGGGTCGCCGTTGGACGTGTCGGCGAGGGCCTCGCTAGCGAGCTCGATCTGCGCGTCGGCCTCGGCCTGCACCTGCGCCTCGGGGAGCTCGGCCCGCTCGTCGTCGGCCCCCGGCGCGTCGAGCGCGAGCCCGAGCTGCGTGGTGTCGACGGCCTTGCGCGCGTGCGCGGTGTTGATCTGCTGGAGCGCGGCCCTCCGATGCACACGCAGGGTGCACGCGAACGCTTCGATCGACGAGAGCAGCCGCTTCTGGAGCGCGATGGTCACCAGCGCCGCCGCGGCCTGCGCCGATCGGGGCGCGTCGGCCACGAGCGACTCGCGCACCTGACGGTACTCGTCGAGCAGCCGCGCGAGTTCGAGCTCGGGGGCGTCGTCGGCGAGGCCGTCGATGTCGACCTGCACCACCCTGCGCAGCGGGAACTCTCCCACCGCGTCGCGCAGGTCGTGCTTCAGCCGCCGCACCATCACGGCGTCGAGCTGCTTCGCCGACTTGATGGGGATGCCCCGGCAGAACCGCTGCGGGTCGAGGATCTCCAAGAGGGCCGCGAAGGAGTTGGAGTGCCCATTGTGCGGCGTCGCCGACAGGAAGAGCCGGTGGTCGAAGCGGGGGGCGATCTCGCGCACCACGCGGGTCATCTTCGAGTCGACGGCGTACTTCGAGCTGCTCGCGGGCGCGGCGTTGTGGGCCTCGTCGAGGAT
>JBDHVF010001072.1:0-2942 GCA_039809605.1 Polyangiales bacterium
GCGCGGGAGAGGGGCGGGGGGGTGAGGGTATGCAGGCTACTTCGAGGCACCCCCTCCCACGCTCCGCGTGGGAGGGGGGCGGGGGGAGGGCCCTCGCGCTCGCCCTCTCGCTCGCGGCGTGCAGCGACCCCCACACGCACCCGACGCGCATGGGCGCGGGCATCGCGGGGCCCCGTCGCGGAGGGACGTTTCGCTTCGCCATGGACAGCGACGTGGGCACCGCCGACCCCGCGCTCTCGCCCGATGTGCTCTCGACCATGGTCACGCGCATGCTCCACGAGTGCCTCGTGGACTACGCGTACGGCACCGCGGAGGTCGTGCCCGCGCTCGCCGAGCGATGGGACATCGCCCCCGACGGGCTCACGTACACCTTTCACCTCCGGCCCGGCGCGCGCTTCGGCAACGGCCGCGAGGTCACGTCGCAAGACTTCACGTACTCGTGGGAGCGCATGCTCGACCCGCGGCGCCTCCCCTCGCCCGGCGCCGAGAACTACCGGCTCATCGACGGCTACGATGAGTACCGCGAGGGCCGCGCGAGACACCTCCGCGGGGTCACGACGCCCGACTCGC
Source organism: Polyangiales bacterium (assembly GCA_039809605.1). Classification (GTDB taxonomy): domain Bacteria; phylum Myxococcota_A; class Polyangia; order Polyangiales; genus CAISKJ01. Next base: position 571 of record JBDHVF010001072.1, read on the forward strand.
ACACGCTGGTCGTGCGGCTGTCGGCGCCCGATCGAACGTTCCTGCACTCGCTCGCGCTGCGCTTCTCGGCCGTGGTGCCGCGCGAGGTCGTCGAGCGCGTCGGCGACGAGCGCTTCGGCACCGAGGGAATCGGCGCCGGGCCCTTCGTGCTCGAGCGATGGGAGCCCGGCTTTCGCATCGTCTTTCGCCGCAACCCCTACTACTGGAACGCCCCGAAGCCCTGGGTAGACCGCGTGATCTTCGAGGTGTCGATCGCGCGTCACCTCCAGTTCATGCGCTTCCTCGCGGGCGAGCTCGAGCTCGCGCACAACTACTCGCTCTCGACCGCCGACTACCTCTGGATCCAGCGCACGCCCGCGTGGAGGCCCTACCTCACCAGCACCCCGGTGCCCACCGTCGGCGCGTTCATGATGAACACCGAGATGCGGCCCTTCGACAACGTGCACGTGCGCCGCGCGGTGGCCTTCGCCATCGACCGCGAAGCCATCTGCCGCGCGCGCAACTACCGCATCCAGCCCGCGTGGGGGCTGTTCCCGCCGTCGATCCCCGGCCACCGCGACGACCTCCCGAACGCGCAGCGCTTCGACCTCGACGAGGCACGACGGGAGATGGCCCTCGCGGGCTACCCCAACGGATACCCCGACGAGGTCGAGCTCTGGATCGGCGAGGGCGAGACGGGGCTCGTCTACGGTCAGCTCATTCAAGCCGACCTGCGTCGCATCGGGCTGCGCGTGCGCATCCGTCAGGCGTCGGGCGCGGTGTACTACGCCTCGCTCGGGCGCCCTCACACCGTGCCCATGGGCTTCACCGGCTGGCAGATGGACTACCCCGACCCGGCCAACTTCATCGAGCCGAGCTTTCACTCCCGGAGCATCCAGCCCGAGAACAGCGCCAACCACGCGTTCTACCGCAACCCCGAGTTCGACCGCCTCGTCGACCAGGGACGCGTCGAGGCCGACCCCTCGCGCCGCATCGCGCTCTACCAGCAGGCCGAGCAGCTCCTCCTGCGCGACGCGCCGTGGGCCTTCGTCTACAACGCCGTCGAGCTCACCGCCGTGCAGCCCTACGTGAAGAACTGGCGCCCGCACCCGGTGTGGAACTACTACCCCGGCGACCTCTGGCTCGACCTTCCCACGCGCGCGTGGCGCGCGGCGCGACGTGACCTCGCCCGCGCGCTCGGCCCGCTCGCGCGCTTCGCCACGCCGGGGGTCGCGCCGTGATCGCCCACCTCGCGAAGCGCACGGCGTGGATGGTCTTCGTGCTGTGGGTCGTCACCACGGTGACCTTCTTCGGCGCGCTGAGCATCGGCGACCCGGTCACCACCATCGCGGGGCCGCACGCGAGCGCGCGCGACCGGGCGTACATCCGAAGCTACTACCACCTCGATCGCCCCAAGGTCGTTCAGTACGCCTACTACATGCGCAACGTCGCGCGCGGAGACCTCGGACGCAGCTTCCGCTACCACCGCCCCGTGGTCGAGCTCGTGGGAGAGCGCCTCCCCCGCACGCTGCTCCTCGGGCTGATGACCCTCTTCATCGAGTTCTCGGTGGGCGTGGCCGTGGGCACCTGGGCCGCGGTGAAGCGCGGCACGCGCACCGAGAACGTGGTGCTGGGCGCGACCTTCCTGGGCATCTCGTTGCCGACCTTCCTCTCGGGCAAGCTGTTCCTGCTCTACTTCGCGTACTGGCTCGGGTGGTTCCCGATCGGGGGTTATGGCGCCGACGCGCTCGACCACGTGCGCCACGGGGTGCTCCCCGCGATCGTGCTGGGTCTATTGGGCACGGCGTACGAAGCGCGGCTGGTGCGCAACGAGCTGGTCGAGACGCTCCAGGCTGATTACGTGCGCACGGCGAGGGCCAAGGGCGCGGGGCCCTTCACGGTGGTGGTGCGCCACGCGCTTCGCAACGCGCTCCTGCCCGTGGTGACCTCGCTGGGCCTGTCGTTCGGCGCGCTGTTCTCGGGCGCGATCATCACCGAGCAGATCTTCGCGTGGCCGGGCCTGGGGCGCCTCGCGTTCGAGTCGGTGGCGGGCTTCGACGTGCCGGTCATCATGGGCACCGTGCTCGTGGCCTCGTTGGGAATCCTCGTCGGCAACCTGCTCGCGGATCTCGGCTACGCGGTGCTCGACCCGCGCATCCGACGGTCGTGAGCAGCATCGACGTCCGCAATCCCCGGTGCCCACGGGCGAGCGCAAGCTCGCCACGCGCAACGCCACGGCTGCCAGCATTCGGGCCGCAGTGCCCTCGCAACCCCCACAGTCCCCTGTGCACACGGGCGAGCGCAAGCACGCCACGCGCAACGCCACGGCCGCCAGCGCGCGGGCCGCAGTGCCCTCGCAACCCCAGCAGCCCCCCGTGCACACGGGCGAGCGC
>JBDHVF010001073.1:0-2940 GCA_039809605.1 Polyangiales bacterium
GGGGCTCCGCCAAGGCGCGCGGCAGCGTTGGGTGGGGGCTCCGCGAAAGCGGCCAGATTGACCTGCGGTTGGTATCACTCCGGGCAATATCGTGCGGCCGCCCCGCTTCGCGGGGCTACGCGTTGCTCGAGAGGTGCCGTCGCCGAGCCGTGGTGCCCGGCAACGCACGCAATCCACGCCCTGCATTCGCCACGACGACATCCGCGTGCAGCCCCGCGAAGCGGGGCAGCCGCACGATATTGCCCGGAGTGAGGCGGTGAAACCGAGCCCATGGAGCGACGCCGAACTCCGGCACGGGCGCCGCGTATCACACGCGTCGGGCCACCGTCGGTAGCGATCACCGCTCGGTCACGGTCAGTGCTGCGCGGCGGGCGCGGCGGCGGGGCGCGCGCTGACGCCCGGCCGGCGCGTCTCGTCTTCGTGGATCGAGTAGCGCACGAGGGCGCGCAGGATCTCGTTGCGCTGCACGTTGCCCACGAGGGTCTTCATGTCTTCGTAGAGCGACGGGTCGGTCAGCAGCGCGCCGACGGTGCCGCGGCCCTGCTGCACGTTGGCGAGGATCTCGCGCAGCGACGCGGTGGCGGCGTTGGCGTTGGCGACGGCCTGCGCCGAGTCGTTGCCGTAGATGATCTGGTGCAGGCCCCCGGTGCCCGTGCGCACGTCGTGGGTGATGGCCGAGAGCTCGTCGGTCGCGCGCGCCACCGAGCGGAGCGTCTGCTCGCCCGCGGGGTCGTACACGAGGGCGTGCACGAGGCCGTGGCCCGAGCGGGCCTCGCGGGCGAGCGCGTCGACCTCGGCGGACATCGACGCGAGGCGGCTCGAGGTCTGCTCGACCGAGGCGAGGGTGCGCTCGATGCGCGCGGCGGTGGCGGGGTCGGCGAGCAGGGTGTGCAGCGTGCCGGGGCCCTCGGCCACGCCGCGGGAGATCGTGCGGAGGTCGTGCACGAGCGCGGTGAGGTCGTTGCCGAGCTGCGGGGTGGCGAGCGGGCGCGTGGCCGTGGCGACGTTGCCGAGCACCTCGTTGGCGCGCTGCATCGCGCTGCTCGCCGAGGCCATGGCGCTGGCGATGTCGTCGGTCTCCTCGGTGCGCACCTCGGCCTCGTCGGCGGCGGCGCGGCCCTGGGTGCCCATGGTGACGTCGAGGGCCTTGTCGCCGAGCAGGCCCTTGCTCGCGATGCGCACCACGCTGTCGGCGCGCACGCGCGTGAGCTGCGAGGCCACGATGGTGAAGCGCACGTGGATGCCGCGGTCGGCCTGGGTGGCGCCGAAGGTGATGTCGGTCACCGCCCCCACGTCGACGCCGCCCATGCGCACCGGCGAGCCGACCTTGAGGCCCGCCACGTCGCGGAAGGTCGCGCGCAGGTGCGCCTGGCTCTCGAACAGGTGCCGCTCGCTGCCGATGAGGAACACCAGCACGCCCAGCACCGCGATGCCGAGCATGAGGAAGAAGCCGACCTTCACCTGCTTCGAGAACATCGCTACGCGGACCCTTCCTGCCTCTTCGCCTGGCTCGCCACGAGGGCGGCCATGTCCTCGTCTTCGGGGGCGTTGCCCTCGATGAAGTTGCGCACGAGGGGGTTGGTGCTCGTGCGGAAGTCGTCGGGCGTGCCCTCGGCGACGATGCGGCCCTTGTGCACCATGGCCATGCGCGTCGAGACCATGAACGCCGTGCCCATGTCGTGCGTGACCACGATCGACGTGATCTTGAGCGCGCGCTGCATCGACAGGATGAGGTGGTTGATGCGCGTGGTGTTGATCGGGTCGAGGCCCGTGGTGGGCTCGTCGTAGAGCAGCACCTCGGGCTTGAGCGCGACGGTGCGCGCGAGCCCCACGCGCTTCTTCATGCCGCCCGAGAGGTCGGCCGGGTGCATCGCCTCGATGCCGGGCAGGCCCACGAGCGACAGGGCCCACGCGACGCGCTCGTCGATCTCGCCCTCGTTCATGACGTGGTGCTCGCGCAGCCCGTAGGCGACGTTCTCGCGCACCGTCAGCGAGTCGAAGAGGGCGGCGCCCTGAAAGAGCATGCCCACGCGCTGGCGCACGCGGGTGAGCTCCTTCGCGGTCATGCGCTCGACGTGCTCGCCGTCGAAGAGGATCTCGCCGCGGTCGGCCTTGAGCAGCCCGATGAGGAGCTTGAGCATGACGCTCTTGCCCACGCCCGAGCCGCCCACGATGGTGAGCGCCTCGCCCTGCTCGATCGAGAGGTTCAGGCCCTGGTAGACCACCTTGGGGCCGAAGGCCTTCCAGACGTCGCGGAACTCGATGAGGGCCATGGACGGGAGCGGGAGGAGGTCAGGGACTACTTGTGGAGCAGCAGCGCCGCGACGACCGAGAGCGCGACGAGGAACACGAACACGCCCACCGCGATGAGCACCACGGTCTTGTTGCCGCCCGTCGCCGCGGGGGGCTGCTGAAAGGGCGCGGGCTGCATCCCCTGCGGCATGTTGGGCGCTCCGAAGGGCGCGCCCGGCTGCTGGGGATAGCCCGGCTGGCCCTGCGGAAAGCCCTGCGGGGAGAAGCCCTGCGGGCCCTGCGGAAAGCCCTGCTGCTGGGGATACCCGGGCTGACCCTGCGGTCCGCCGAAGGGGGGTTGAGGGCCCTGGGGACCGCCCGGTCCCGTAGGTCCGCCGGGGCCGCCGGGCATGCCGGGCCCGCCGAGGCCGAAGGCCGAGATGTCGACGGCCACGGTCGACGAGATGCCGCCCGTGGGTCCCATGGGCGCGCCCTGCGGCGGCGCGTTGGGCGGCGCGCCGAACTGCTGCTGCGGCGGCGCGTTGGGCGGTGCGCCGAACTGCTGCTGCGGCGGCGCGTTGGGCGGTGCGCCGAACTGCTGCTGCTGCGGCGCGTTGGGCGGCGCGCCGAAGGGCGAGGGTCCGCCGGGGGCACCGTGGCCGCCGAGGCCGAAGGCCGACGCGTCGACGGCCACGGTCGACGCCACGC
>JBDHVF010001074.1:0-2938 GCA_039809605.1 Polyangiales bacterium
CGCGCCGAGCACGTGCGCCGGCAGCGGGCGGTCGGCGGCCGCGAGCACCGCCACGAGCCTGCGCGGCAGCTCCCCGAGCTCGTCGAGGCGCTCGGCGATGTCGGCCTCGCGCGGCGGCGGCAGGCGCCCGAGCGTGGCGAGCAGCGCCTCGGGGTTGCCCGAGGTGGCCGCGTGCAGCCGCGCCACGACCGAGTCGTCGGCGAGGATCCTCCGCACGCCGTCGGGCGAGAGCCCCTCGAGCTCGAGCTTCTCGGCCCTGGGGTGGTCGGTCTGGTCGGTGAGCTCGGTCGCGCGGATGCCCGCGACGAGCAGGGTCGCGGGCGCGCCGGGCGTGGGCTCGCCGAGGGGCCCCGCGGCGTCGAGCAGCGAGCGCACGAGCGCGCGCGTGGCGTCGTCGGCGCGCGAGTAGCCGCGCAGGAGCACCAGCACCGGCCGCAGCCGCCCCACGGCCGCGAGCATGCGCGCGACGGCCTCGATGAACCCGATGGCGGCCTCGTCGTCCTCGTCGGCGGGCAGCGCCTCGTGCTCGCGCACGTTGCGGCCGCTCACGAGCGGCGCGAGGGCCTCGAGGTCCGACGGCGAGAGCTGGTCGCGGTCGGCGCGCGCGCGCAGCAGGGCGAGCGCCTGCGCGGCGATCGACACGAAGGGCGCGTACGCGGCGTTGCGCACGCACCACCCCTCGAGCACGGTGAATCCCGCGGTGCGGCACTGCTCGCGCAGCTCGTCGAGCAGGCGCGACTTGCCGATGCCCGGCGTGCCGGTGACCACCACCATGCCCGTGCCGCTCGCGCCCGTGGCCTCGAGGCGGGCGGTGATCCAGGCGAGCTCGCGCTCTCGTCCGACGCAGGCGGTCATCGATGAGCGGCGGTTATATCACCGAGGCGCGGCGGCCGACGCGTGGGGCTACTTCGCCTTCTTCGCGGGCCTCTTCGCGGGCTTCTTCGTGCTCTCGGCGAGCACCTCGGCGTCGAACGCGAAGGGCAGGAGCTGCTCGACCGTCACGATGCGCTCGACCTTGCCGCCCACGACCAGGCCCACCGGGAGGTCCTTGCCGAACTCGGCGAGGATCTGCCTGCACGCGCCGCAGGGGGTGCCGGGCACGGGGCCCTGCGTGGCGACGGCGAGGGCCTTCCAGCGCGTCCAGCCCTGGCTCACCGCCCGCGCGACGGCGGCGGCCTCGGCGCAGATGCACAGCGGGTACGACGCGTTCTCGACGTTGCAGCCGATGACCACGCCGCGCGACGTGAGCAGCGCCGCGCCGACGCGGTAGCCCGAGTAGGGCGCGTGCGCGCGGCCGCGGGCCTTCTCGGCCTCGCGCGCGAGCCTGCCCCATGCGGCCTCGTTCAGGGTCTTCGTGCGTGCGGTGCTCATCGGCGGGGGCGGGAGTATGGCCGCGCCGCCGCGCCGTGAAAAGCCCGAAGCGCCGCCGGTGACACCGCCGCGCGGGGCGTGATGCAATGCCCGCCATGGCGATCGAACGCAGGGTGCTCGACGACGGCGTGGTGCAGCTCGTGAGCGAGCGCTGCACGTTCACGTTCCACCGGCTGCGGCCGGGCGTGGTGCTGGTGCGCATCACGGGCGTCGACCACGGCGAGTTCGGCACGCGCCCCGTCGACGAGCTGCGCGAGGACCTCTCGCGCTACGCCCCGGTCGAGATCTTCTTCGACCTCGTCGACGCCGCCGTCGGCACCGCGAACGTGAGCGACATGTGGACCGAGTGGATCCGCGAGCAGCGCGGCAACCTCAAGAGCGTGAGCATCCTCGTGCGCTCGAAGTTCGTGCACCTCACGGTCGAAGTGGCGAAGCTCTTCTCGCGCACCGGCGAGCTCATTCGCATCTACCTCGACGAGCAGCGCTTCGAAGAGGCCATCGCCCGCGCGGCGCCGGGCTTCACGCGTCTGCCGCAGTAGCGCGTCGCCTACAGCCCCCGCGCGCCGAGCACCAGCACGCGCCGCGGCTGCGGCGGCAGGTGGTAGCGGCGCACGCTGTCGTCGTTGTCGTCGGTCACCAGCACCACCGCGCGACGGCCGTCGGCCATGCAGGGCCCGAGCGCCATGCCCTCGTAGTTGCCGAGCAGCGGGTGCGACTGCCCCGCGGCGGCGGCGATGCCCACGTCGCGCGGGAGCGTCGAGAGGTCGAGCAGCAGCCGCTTGGGCGCCGCGCGCGCGCCCGGCCCGAGGCGATCGACGTCGGTCACGTCGTCGCCCGCGGAGAGGTCGGTGAGGTAGACGCGCACGCAGTTGCCTCCGTCGGGCCGCCACGAGCGTTCGAGCGTGAGCGCGCGGTCGGGCGAGAGCGCGACGAGCTCCGAGAGGCCGAGGTCGGTGGGGGCGCCGTCGCAATGGCACTCGGGGCCGAGGCGGTAGGCGCGCTGCCGCTGCGCGCCCGTGGCGACGTCGGCGACGAGCACGCGCACGAGGCCCGTCGCGTCGCCCGAGAGCGGGCGCTCGTTCGCGGCCACGAGCGCGCGGCCGTCGGGCGTGTACGAGAGCGCTTCGAAGCCGCTGTTGTCGCACGCGCGGCGGTAGCGCTCGGGCACCCCGAGCGGCGCCCCGCCCACCGAGAAGACGTGGGGCCCGGGCGGCGACGCGGCGCGGTCGTCTTCGTCGGCGATCGCGAGGACGTCGTCGTGGCCCGCGATCGCCTCGAGCGAGTCGTGGGGCGCGACCGCGAGGGAGACGTCGCCGCCGGTCCAGCGGGACCAGGCCGCGTCGGGCGAGAGCCAGACGACGCGGGGGACGTTGTCTTGCACGGCGAGGAAGCGCCCCCTCGCGCGGTCGTACCAGAGCCCCGAGAGCATGTGGGACCAGCCCCCCTCGGGCTCCGCGGCCGAGACGTACTCGAGGCTCGGCCCGTCGGGCGCCGGGCCGGTGCAGCACGGGGCCGCGGGGTCGTCGCAGCGCCACGTCACGGGCGCGTCGTCGGGCGTCGCGCAGAG
>JBDHVF010001075.1:0-2931 GCA_039809605.1 Polyangiales bacterium
GCGAGGTGGCCGTGACCGCCCTCGTCGACGACATGCTCGGCCTCACGGCGTACATGGACCTCGACGCGCTCCACCGACTGCGCGCCGACGGCGGCCGCGTGACGGGCGTGGCCGTGCGCCTCGACCCCGACCGCGCCGAGGACTTTCTCCGCCGGGTGAAGAGCCTCCCCCAGGTCTCGTCGGCGTCGCGCCGGCAGGGCCTCATCGACTACTTTCGCCACGAGACCTCGCGCATGACCGCCACCTTCACCCTCGTGCTCGCGGTCTTCGCGGGCATCATCGCCGTGGGCGTGGTCTACAACAACGCGCGCATCGCCCTCTCGGTGCGCAGCCGCGAGCTCGCCACGCTGCGCGTGCTCGGGTTCACCGAGGCCGAGGTCGCCGCGGTGCTCCTCGGCGAGCAGGCGATCGTCGTGGCCGTGGCCATCCCCGTCGGGCTCGTGCTCGGGTGGGCGCTCGCGTGGCTGGTGCTCCAGACCATCGACGCCGAGCTCTTCAGGCTGCCCCTGATGATCTCGTCGTCGACGTACCTGCTCGCCGCGGGCACCGTGGTGGCCGCGAGCGTCGCGAGCGGCTGGGTGGTGCGGCGAAGGATCGCCGCGCTCGACATGGTCTCGGTGTTGAAGTCGAGGGATTGACCGTGGCGAAGCAATCACGACCAGGCGGGAGGGCGTGGGCGAAGTGGCTCCGGCGGGGGCTCATGGCGCTCGCGGCGCTGGCCGTGGCCGCGGGGGTGGCGCTCGTCGCGCGGCCGAAGCCCACGGGCGTCGAGGTGGCGCGCGCGACCGTGTCGAGGCTCGAAGCCACCATCGACGAAGAGGGCCGCACGCGCGTGCGCGACCGCTACGTCATCTCGGCCACGGTGACGGGCAACGTGCGGCGCCCCGAGCTGCACCCGGGCGACGCCGTGGAGGCCGGGGCCGTCGTGGCGCGCATCCTGCCGGCCGAGCCCGCGCCCCTCGACGCGCGCTCGCGCACCGAGGCCGAGGGCCGGGTGCGCACGGCCGAAGCGGCGCTGCGGCAGGCGCAGTCGGTGGTCGAGCGGTCGCGCAACGCGCTCGAGTTCGCGCGCACCGACGCCGACCGCGTGCGCCGCCTCGCGGCCTCGGGCGCCGTGCCCGACCGCGAGCTGTCGCAGGCCGAGTTCCAGCAGCGCAGCCGCGCCGACGAGCTCGCGTCGGCGCAGTTCGCGGCCCGCGGCGCGGCGTACGAGCTCGACAACGCGCGCGCGCTGCTCTCGCGCTTCACCCACGTCGAGACCTCGCGCGACGAGATCACCCTGCGCTCGCCCGTGCGCGCGAAGGTGCTGCGGGTGCTCCAGCCCTCGGGCGGCGTCGTGGCCGCGGGCACGCCGCTCCTCGAGCTCGGCGACACCGAGGCGCTCGAGGTGGTGGTCGACCTGCTCACGGCCGACGCGCTCGAGGTGGCGCCGGGCGCGCGGGCGCACCTCGAAGCGGGGGGAGGCACGGGCACGCTCGAAGGCCAGGTGCGCCTCGTCGAGCCCTCGGCCTTCACCCGCGTGTCGGCCCTCGGCGTCGAGGAGCAGCGGGTCAACGTGCTCATCGACCTGCTCGCCCCCCCCTCGCGCTGGCGCTCGCTCGGCGACGGCTGGCGCGTCGACGCACACATCGTCGCGTGGGAGGGCGACCGCGTGCTCACGGTGCCCCTCGGCGCGCTCTTTCGCCGGGGCGGCGAGTGGTGCGTGTTCGCCGTCGAGGGCGGGCTCGCGCGACGTCGCGCGGTGACCATCGGGCACCAGGGCGGCGGCGCCGTCGAGGTCACGCGCGGGCTCGCGGCGGGCGCCCGCGTGATCGTGCACCCGCCCGACCGGCTCGAAGACGGCGAGCGCGTCGTCGCCGAGTGAGCGCCACCCCCCGCAGGGGTACGCGCGATGCACGCAGGCGACGGGCATGAACCCTCGTACGCGCAGAGGTCTCGCGGGCAGGCTCGTCGCCCTGGCGCTGGCGGCCACGCTCTCGGCGTGCGGCTACTCCGAGGCCGCGATGCAGGCGCAGCGGAGCCGGCTGCAGGCGCTCGAACAGACCGCCGCGCAGCAGCGCACCGAGCGCGCGGAGCTGGAGCACCGGCTGCGCGACGTCGAGGCGCGCAGCCGCGCGCTCGACGAGGTGCTGCGCGAGCTCGGCGGGAACATGAACGCGCTCAACGCCGAGCGGCGCGAGCTGGCGTCGTCGGTCGAGACGCTCGAGTCGGAGCGGGGCGCGCTGCGCGACAGCCTGCGCGACGCGCGCCAGGCGCTCGACGAGATGCGCGCCAGGGAGGCGCAGTCGCGCGAGCGGGCGCAGGTGTTCCGCACGATGCTCGAGCGCTTCCGGTCGATGATCTCGGCGGGGCAGCTCCGGGTGCGCGTGACGCGCAACCGCATGGTCGTCGAGCTGCCCGAGGGCGTGCTCTTCGACACGGGCCGCGCGGAGATCAAGCCCACGGGCCAGCGCGTGCTCGAGCAGGTCTCCGAGGTGCTGCGCACGATGGACCGAGATTTTCAGGTCGCCGGGCACACCGACAACGTGCCCATCCACAACGCGCGCTTCGCCTCCAACTGGGAGCTCTCCGCCGGGCGCGCGCTCACGGTCTCGCACTTCCTCCTCGGGCACGGGATGTCGGCCGAGCGCCTCTCGGCCGCGGGCTACGCCGACACGCACCCGGTCGCCTCCAACGACACGCCCGAGGGGCGCCAGCAGAACCGCCGCATCGAGATCGTGCTCGTGCCGCGCCTCGACGAGCTGCCCGACCTCTCGCCCCTCCAGGAGCTCACGCAGAGCAACGGGCACTGACGCGCTCGTGCCCTCCCCCCGTCCCCCTCCCGCGGAAGCGGGAGGGGGTGCCTCGGAGTAGCCTGCATAGCCTCCCCCCCCCGCCCCTCTCCCGCGAGGGCGCGGGAGAGGGGGGCGCTGCCGCGCGCGAGGTGGTGAC
>JBDHVF010001076.1:0-2904 GCA_039809605.1 Polyangiales bacterium
TGGTACTGCTCCGAGCTGCCGGTCATCTTGTTCTGGCGGCCCATCGCGAGGATCTGCACGAAGCCGACGTAGAAGAAGAGCCCCTCCATGATGCAGGCGAACACGATCAGGCTCCGCAGCAACGCCTGGTCGGCCTCGGGGGTTCCCGTGCGGAACGCGGGATTGGTGAGCGTCTCGATGAACGGAATCAGGAACTCGTCCTTGTCCCGGATCGACGGGATCTCGTGATAGGCGTTGAAGATTTCGCCCTCGTCGAGGCCCAGGCTCTCGACGATGTACTGGTAGGCGTGCGTGTGGATCGCCTCCTCGAAGGCCTGGCGCAGCAGGTACTGGCGGCACTCGGGCGCCGTGATGTGGCGGTAGGTGCCCAGCACGATGTTGTTGGCGGCGAGGCTGTCGGCCGTGACGAAGAAGCCCAGGTTGCGCTTGACGATGAGCCGCTCGTCGTCGGTCAGCCCTCCCGGGTTCTTCCACAGCTCGATGTCGCGCTGCATGTTGATTTCCTGCGGCATCCAGTGGTTCGCGCAGCCGGCGAGGTACTTCTCCCACGCCCAGCGGTACTTGAACGGCACCAGCTGGTTGACGTCCGCGGCGCCGTTGATGACGCGCTTGTCCTCGAGCCGCACGCGCGCGGTGCTTCCGTGCGTGACCTGCCGCTCGACGTCGAAGTCCTGCACCGGCTCGCCGCGAGCAAGGATGCCGCCCGCGACCTGTGCGCGGATCGTCTCCGGCGTGCGCGGAGCGGCGGAGGGCACGGTGGGCGAGGGCAGGTCGTCGTCGAAGGAGAGGGTCTGCATGTCGTCGTGACTCCTGGGGGAGCAGGCTATTCGGGTCATTCGGGGTCAGACATGAATTTCGACGGCGAAACCTCGCTCATGCCGCCGCCGTTTCCGTCGAATTCCATGTCTGACCCCGAATGACCCCGCCCCCGTCTCCCGGGGTGAGGCGGGAGGCGGGGAGGGGCAGGCGAGCGGTCAGTGCATCGCCTTCAGGCGCTCGTAGAGGAACTCGGGTGCGAAATCCTGGCCGTCGAGCCACGCCAGCGTCGCGAGTCCCTTGTCCAGATACACCTGCGAGAACCGGTTGCGATCGCGCAGGGGCGTCATCTCATCGCCGTACAACTCGTCGGAGAGATCGACCACGCCCTTGCGCCCGTCGTTGAACTCCAGGTACACCTTGTAATCGCCAAGATAGCGTGCGTCGGTCACCTGACGTTGCACGTGTTCGTAGCGCGCCAAGGGGGACTCCTTTCGTGAAGTTGACGAACGCACCGCACGTCCGCGGGCACTCGCGGACGCGACCGGAGCTGACCGTCGCGCGGCGCGGCGCTCCGCGCGCTTCCGGTGCTGCGACTCGGGGGACACGGCGTTTCCGCCGTCGTTCCCCGTCGGGGAGGTCGTCTCGTGCGCGTCGTCGTTCACGGTTTCCTGTCCGGGTTCGCGCCTTCGTCGTTCCTCGGTTGCTGCCCCGCGCGGTCCTTCGTGCCAAGGTGCCACGCTACCTTCCCGCTCGTTCGCCCGGCGACGGCGCTCTCTGTCGTCGGGTCGGTCGAACGGTTCACCGATCTCTCACCCCCGGTACGTGGTACGTACGTGGTACCGGGGGTTGCTGTCATTGGCAGGCCTCACACGTGGGGTCGTCGATCGCGCAGAACTTCGGCGCGTCGAGTTCCGCCACCGGTTGTTTCGACACCGCGGGCGCTCCGGCTCTGATCGAACTCGTCGAGGGGGATGCCGCGTTCAGTCCGCCGGTGGCGGACACGGCATTCAACTCGCCGCCCTTGCCGGTCGACTTCTCCGCCGAGGTCGCCGCCAGCGAGCGCAGGTAGTAGGTCGTCTTGAGGCCGCGCACCCACGCGAGCTTGTAGGTATCGTCGAGCTTCTTGCCCGACGCGCCGGCCATGTAGATGTTGAGGCTCTGCGCCTGATCGATCCACTTCTGGCGCCGTGCTCCCGCCTCGACGATCCACGCCGGCTCGACTTCGAACGCCGTCTCGTAGAGCGTGCGCAGCGCGGCTGGCACGCGGTCGATCTTCGCGAGCGAGCCGTCGAAGTACTTGAGGTCGGCGACCATGACGTCGTCCCACAGGTCGAGCGCCTTGAGGTCCCTGACGAGCTGCTCGTTGACCACGGTGAACTCGCCCGACAGGTTGCTCTTGACGTAGATGTTCTGGTACTCGGGCTCGATCGAGGCGGCGACGCCGATGATGTTCGAGATCGTCGCGGTGGGAGCGATCGCGACGCAGTTCGAGTTGCGCATCCCGTATTCGCGGATGCGCGCGCGCAGCGGACCCCAGTCCATCGTTGCGCTCTCGTCGACGTCCACGTAGCCTCCGCGCTCCTCGCGCAGGAGCTTCAGCGAATCCTGCGGCAGGATGCCGCGATCCCACAGGCTGCCCGGGTACGAGCTGTAGCGCCCGCGCTCCTGCGCCAGTTCGGTGGAAGCCCAGTAGGCGTGGTGGCAGACGGCCTCCATCGACGCGTCGGCGAAGCGCAGCGCCTCCTGCGAGCCGTAGGGCACGCGCATCAGGTGCAGGCAGTCCTGGAAGCCCATGATGCCGAGGCCCACCGGGCGGTGCTTCAGGTTGGAGTTGCGCGCCTTCGCGACCGCGTAGTAGTTGATGTCGATGACGTTGTCGAGCATCCGCATCGCGGTCGCGATCGTGCGCTTCAGCTTCGGCTGGTCGAGCTCCCAGCGGTCGCCTTCGCGGACCATGTGGGCGAGGAGGTTCACCGATCCGAGGTTGCAGACCGCGATCTCGGATTCGCTCGTGTTGAGCGTGATCTCGGTGCACAGGTTGCTCGAGTGGACGGTGCCGACGTGCTGCTGCGGCGAACGCACGTTGCACGCGTCCTTGAACGTGATCCACGGATGCCCGGTCTCGAACAGCATCGAGAGCATCTT
>JBDHVF010001077.1:0-2894 GCA_039809605.1 Polyangiales bacterium
CTCGCTTCGAAGACGCGCCATGCGTTGCTGTGACGCGAGAGGCGTCGAGAAGTTCCGACGGTGGTCGATGCGGCGAGGGGCGAGGCGCGCGGTGCTCACGATGCGCGCTTCAACGCAACAGGGGCGCCAGGGCTTACGGTGACGCGCGGCCCGCGGGCCCGGCGTCGGTGCGCGGCGGTCGCGCCCCGGCGCGCGTGGCCGTCGAGATACGCCGCCGTGGGCCGTCGAACCCGCTTGCGCGGCGCCGCCGAGGGGCACCATCGTGCGGCCCAGCCATGGCCGCACCGACCGCACCGCTCGCCGCGAAGCTCCCGCCCCCCGACGAGTACGTCTCGACCGACGACGTGTTCGGCCGCTTCGTCGACTACGTCACCGCGAAGAACCTCTCGCTCTACCCCGCCCAGGAGGACGCGCTCCTCGAGATCCTCGCCGGGCGCAACGTGATCCTCAACACCCCCACCGGGTCGGGCAAGAGCCTCGTGGCCACGGCCATGATCTTCAAGGCCATGTGCGAGGGCAAGCGCTCGGTCTACACCTGCCCCATCAAGGCGCTGGTGAACGAGAAGTTCTTCGCGCTCTGCGACGACTTCGGCCCCGACAACGTCGGCATGCTCACCGGCGACGCGTCGATCAACCGCGACGCGCCCATCCTCTGCTGCACCGCCGAGATCCTCGCGAACATGTGCCTGCGCCAGGGCCACTGGGCGCCCGTCGACTACGTCATCATGGACGAGTTCCACTACTACGCCGACAAGGAGCGCGGCGTGGCGTGGCAGATCCCGCTGCTGGTGCTCTCGAGCGGCACCTTCCTCCTCATGTCGGCCACCTTCGGCAACACGGCGTTCTTCGAAGCCGAGCTCACGAAGCTCACGGGCAAGCCCACCGCGGTCGTGCGCTCGACGAAGCGCCCCGTGCCCCTCGACTTCGAGTACCGCGAGACGCCCCTGCACGAGACCGTGGCCGACCTCGTGAAGCGCTTTCGCCACCCGGTCTACATCGTGAACTTCACGCAGCGCGGCGCCGCCGAGGAGGCCCAGAACCTCATGAGCGTCGACTTCTGCACCAGGGACGAGAAGAAGGCCATCGCCGAGGCCCTGCGCGACGTCTCGTTCGACAGCCCCTACGGCAAGGAGGTGCAGAAGTTCGTGCGCCACGGCGTGGGCATCCACCACGCGGGCCTGCTGCCCCGCTACCGCCTGCTCGTGGAGAGGCTCGCGCAGCAGGGCCACCTCAAGATCATCTGCGGCACCGACACGCTGGGCGTGGGGGTGAACATCCCCATCCGCACGGTGCTCTTCACCAAGCTCTGCAAGTTCGACGGCGAGAAGACGGCCATTCTCACCGTGAGGGACTTTCAGCAGATCGCCGGGCGCGCGGGGCGCAAGGGCTACGACGACCAGGGCTGGGTCGTGGCGCAGGCGCCCGAGCACGTGATCGAGAACCTCGCGCTCGAGAAGAAGGCCGGCGGAGACCCCGCGAAGCTGCGCAAGATCGTGCGGCGCAAGCCCCCCGAGCGCGGCTACGTGCACTGGGACAAGGCCACCTTCGAGCGCCTCGTGGGCGCGCAGCCCGAGCCGCTGGTGTCGCGCTTCAAGGTCACGCACTCGATGGTGCTCAGCGTCATTCAGCGCGAGGGGCGGCTGCACGACGGCTGCCGGGGCCTGGCGAGGATCATCCGCGCGTCGCACGGCACGCCCGTCGAGCGGCGGCGCCACGGCCAGCACGCGTGGACGCTCTTCAAATCGCTCATCGGCGCGGGCGTGGTGCGCAAGGTGCCGCGCGACGACGGCCAGGGCGAGCGCTTCGAGGTGAGCACCGAGCTGCAGGTCGACTTCTCGCTGCACAACACCCTGGCGCTCTGGCTGCTCGACACGCTGCCCAAGCTCGACCCCGAGTCGCCCGACCACGCGCTCGACGTGCTCACCATGGTCGAGGCCACCGTCGAGAACCCCGAGATCATCCTTCAGAAGCAGCTCGATCGGATCAAGACCGAGGCGATGGCCGAGATGAAGGCCCAGGGCGTCGAGTTCGAGAAGCGCATCGAGGCGCTCGAGCAGCTCGAGTACCCCAAGCCCCACCGGGAGTTCATCTACGCGACCTTCAACGAGTTCACGCAGAAGCACCCGTGGGTGGGCGAGGAGAACATCCGCCCCAAGAGCGTCGCGCGCGAGATGTTCGAGACCTACGCGTCGTTCGCGGACTACATCAAGGAGTACGACCTGCACCGCTCCGAGGGCGTGCTGCTGCGGTACCTCTCCGACGTGTACAAGTTCCTCGTGCAGAGCGTGCCCATCGCGGCGCGCTCGCCCGAGGTCTACGAGGTCATCAACTATTTTCGCACCATGGTGCGCGACGTCGACTCGTCGCTCGTCGACGAGTGGGAGGCGCTGCACGCCGACCCCGACGACGAGTTCGTCGACGTCACCACGCGCAAGAAGCCCGAGGCGCCGCCCCCGCCCAAGGACATCACCGCCAACGAGCGCGCCTTCAAGGCCGCCATCCGGCGCGCGATGTTCTCGTTCATCCGCGCCGTCGCCAACCGCGACTGGCTCACGGCCGCGCGCCTGGTCGACCACCGCGAGGGCGAGGACCCGTGGACCCCGCAGCAGATCGAGCAGGCCATGGCGCCCTTCTACGAGGAGCACGCCACGCTGCGCGTCGACCACCCCGCGCGCGCGCCCGGCAACACCCTCATCGACACCAACCCCGACGGCACCTGGCGCATCCGTCAGGTGATGGTCGACAGCGAGGAGCACAACGACTGGGTCGTCGAGGCCGCCGTCGACCTCTCCCTCTCGCGCGCCAAGGACCGCGCCGTGATCCACCTCGACCGCATCGGGACGTAGGCCCCGCGCGGTGTGGCCGTTCGCGCGCCGCGGCCCCACGCTTCGTGC
>JBDHVF010001078.1:0-2891 GCA_039809605.1 Polyangiales bacterium
CCCTTGCCCCCGCTCCGCGGGGGTGAGGGCGCGCGGCAGCGCGGTGAGGGGGCCGCGCTCACACGCAGCGAGACTCGTCAACGGCCAAACCTGAGTTCTGGGGGTGAGCCCGCGCTGCGCTCTGCGGCCGAGCGGCGCTTCGGGGTGTGCGCGGCGCCGTCGAGGGTGGTCGTCTCCGACGGCGACGAGGCCACCGGGGGGAGGCTCACCTGCTCCCACCAGCGGAGCGCGTCTTCGGGGCGCCAGGGCGCGTCGCGCTCCAGGGCCGCGAGCGCCTCGTCGAGCGAGGCGATGTCGCGCGGGCGCTCGCCGGGGGACTTCGCGAGGCAGGCCAGGATGAGCGCGTCGAGCGCCGCGGGGATCGCTCGGGGGGCGCGCGTGGAGGGCGCGGCGGGCGGCGTGTGGAGCACCGCCTCCGCGAGGTGCCAGCCCGAGGCGCCGTCGAAGGGGCGCGCGCCCGTGACGAGGTAGTAGAGCGTCGCGCCGAGGCCGTAGATGTCGACGCTGGGGTCGGGCCGCTCGGCGCGGAACGCCTCCGGGGCCATGTAGTGCGGCGTGCCCACGGGGAGGCCCTCGCGCGTGATGCGGGTCTCGTCGAGATCGCCGCGGTGCGCGACGCCGAAGTCGAGCACCTTGAGCCGGTCGCCGCGCGTGAGGAACAGGTTCGACGGCTTCACGTCGCGGTGCACGATGGAGAGCGCGTGGGCCTCGGCGAGCGAGCGGCAGGCCTGGCGGGCGAGCGCGACGGCCCGCGCCGGGGGCAGCGGGCCGTAGGCGCGCACGAGGCGGTCGAGGTCGAGCCCGTCGAGGCGCTCCATCGCGAGGAACATCACCCCGTCGTCGCTCGCGCCGAAGTCGAGCACCCGCACGGTGTGGGGCGACGTGAGGGCGCGCGTCGACTCGGCCTCGCGTTCGAAGCGCCGCCGCGCCTCGTCCGAGGGGGCGCGCTGGAGCACCTTGAGCGCGACGTCGCGGCGCGCGCGCTCGTCCCACGCGAGCCACACCTCGTTCATGCCGCCGACGCCGAGGCGCACCTTGAGCCTGTAGCCCGCGAGCTTGCGGGCCTCGGCGAGCTCGCGCCGCAGCGAGGCGATCTGCGTGGCCGTGCGCAGCCCCGCCGCGAAGATCCCCAGCACGAACGCCCACTGCGCGGCGTAGAGGGCCACCGCGCTGGGGGAGCCCCACTGCGCCGCGAGCTCGCGGTCGCGCAGCGAGACCAGCAGGAGGAGCGCCGTCCAGAGCGCGAGCCACGACCCCATCACGCCCGCCAGGAGCCGCACGCGCACCGTGGCGACGAGCGGCGCGCCCAGGCAGTACACCATGACGCTGAAGACGTAGGGGCTGGTGAGCCCGCCGAGGCTCGACGCCTGCAGGCACATGATCGCGACCAGCAGGTACGAGCTCGCGAGCACCGCGGGGCCCGTCACCCGCGCCGGGACGCGGGGCGCGCTCGCCATCGCGCGCAGCAGCGGCAGCACCGGCGCGCCGAGCGCCCGCAGCCCGAGCACCCACGCCCACGACGCGCGCGGCCAGACGAGGGCCAGCATCGGCACGTCGAACGCGAAGCCGACGAGCCACGCCCACCGCACCGCGCCGAGCTCGCGCGCGTGCCCCGCGAGGGCCTCGTACTCCTCGTCGGTGGCCACGCGCGTGAGCAGGCCGCGGTCTCGCTCGGGCTGCGCCATGGTCGACCGCGGACGTTATCACGGGGCGTCGCGGCGACGCCCCTCACCTCACCGCGCAGCGCAGCGTCACGAACTTCTCCGCGCCCGCGCACGGCCCGCTCATCGTGCCCGCGACGCTCACGAAGAGCGTCGTGCCCACGAGCGCCAGCGCGCCCGCGGCGACCTCGAGCGGGGCCACGCTCGCGGCCGCGGGCGTCGAGATGGGCACGTCGCACGCGGCGCGGAACCCCGACGCGCCGCTCACGCGCGCCGTGGCGCCCGAGGTGAGCTCGAAGTCCGCCGCGGCCGTGACCGCGCGGTCGCCCGCGTAGGACAGCGTCAGCGCGCCCCCGCGTCGCGTGACGGTGAGCGACCCCGTCGCGCCGTCGGCGGCGTATTCGTTCGTGCTCCCCGCGAGCACGTAGGTCGCCACCTGCGTCTGGCACGCGAAGGTCCCCGTGGGAAACGCCGCCGCGCTCGCGCCGACCGACGCCGCGGGCGTCACCCGGTCGCGCCGGGTGCACGCGATCCACACGCCCTGCCGATCGGATTGAACGCCGCACGGCCCGGGCGAGACGTCCGTCGCGGTGCCCTGCGCGACGAGGAACACGGCGCCCCGGTCGGCGACGAGCGCGCCCTCGTCGGCGCGCAGCCTGGTGGGCTCGCGCGCCACGCGGCCCAGGCCCAGCACGCACGCGTGGGGCGCCCCGGGCACCGCGGCGCCGCCGGGCACGAGCGCCGCCGTGGCGCCCGTCGTCGGCGCGAAGTCGTACTCGCTGCTCGCGTGGTTCTGATCGACGTAGCGCGCGTGCAGCGTCTCCCCGCGCCGCGTGAGCGACAGCGACGCGACGCGGTCCACGCCCATGAGGCCCCCCGAGGTCGAGTAGATCCCGAGGGCGCAGCCCGTGTACTCGCCCACGGGGAAGGCGATGGCGCTCGCCCCTCCGTCGTCGGGCGTCTCGAGGCCCGTCCTCGCGCCGCACGCGGCCAGCAACGACGCGGCCGCGAACGGCGCGAACCTCGGACGCGAACGCGGCGGGAGCATCGGGCGGAGGGTAGAGCAGTCTGCGCGCCCGCACGAGGCGCCTGACGCGCCGGCCGTCGCCTGGCGCACGCTCCGGGGCTCGATGCGCCCGCCGACGGGTGCTCAGACTCAAGTTTGGCCGTTGACGTAGCGCGCGGGGCGTGGCTGCGCGGTCGCTGACACGGCCCCCTCACCGCGCTGCC
>JBDHVF010001079.1:0-2887 GCA_039809605.1 Polyangiales bacterium
GCGGGCCTCGGCGTCGGCGAGCGCGGTCATCGCCGCCTGCCAGGCCATCACGTCGGCGGGCAGCGCCACGGTGCCCAGCGCCGCGGTAGAAGACATCGCGCGCGGCGCGAGCACCTCGCCGAGCCGCTGCGTGGCCACGGCGGCGTCGGGCAGGCGCGCGTCGACCTCGCGCGCCACGCACGCGGAGAACCACGCGTCGAAGCCGGGCGGGACGCGGTCGGCGACGCCGAGCTCCCTCGCGCGCGCCGACGGGGCGACGAGCTCGCCCGCGAGGAGCTCGTTCAAGAGCGCCATGAGGTCGTCGAGGTTGCGCCAGTAGTGCCGCCCCGTGAGCGCGTGGAACGCCAGGAGCCCCAGGGCCCACACGTCGGTCGCGGGCTTGATGCGCGCGTTCCTGCGGGCCTGCTCGGGGGCCATGAAGCGGGGGGAGCCCGCGGCGGTGGTGCCGATCGCCGAGGTGCCGCTCTCGCGGATCGCGCGCGCGATGCCGAAATCGAGGGCCTTCACGGTCACGGGCGCCCCCTCGCGGCGGCTGCGCGCGAGGAAGACGTTGGCGGGCTTGAGGTCGCAGTGCACCAGGCCCACGCGGTGCGCGGCCGCGAGCGCGTGCCCGAGCTGGCGAAAGACCCCCCACGCCTCGCGCGGGTCGAGCGGCCCCCGCGCGATGCGCGCCTCGAGGCTCTCGCCCTCGAGGAGCTCCATGGCCATCCACGGCTCGCCGGTCGCGGGCTCGACGCCCGCGGCGTAGACCTGCACGACGTGGTCGCTCTCGATGCGCGCGCTCACCCGCGCCTCGCGCTCGAAGTACTCGCGGAGCTTCGGGCTCGCGGCCACGTGCGGCAAGAGCACCTTGAGCGCGACCGGGCGGGCGATGTCGATCTGCTCGGCCTCGTAGACCACGCCCATGCCGCCGCGCGCGAGCTCGCGCACGACGCGGTAGTTGCCCGCGTAGACCGCGGTCACGGTGCGGGTGGGCTCCATCGCTACGCCATGCGAAAATCGCGGATGGCATCGACGGCGGCCTCGGGCGCGGGCGCGCCGGGCACCGACTGCGTGTCGACGAGGGCCACGACGGCGTCGGGGTAGGTCTGCCGCGCGACGTTGCAGTTGGCGGGCTCGTTGTCGAAGAACGCGATGAGGTCGCCCACGCGCCGCAGCGCGGGGAGCGTCGCGCGCTTGAAGGCCTCGTCGGAGAGGGTGCCGTCGGGCTTGAGCACGAGGCCCACGCCCACCTCGCCCACGGGGAAGCCCCATTTGCGAAGGCTCGCCACGGTGCCGGGCAGGAGGTCGGTCACGTCGCGGCCGGCGAGGTAGACCACGCCCGCGCCGGCGTCGAGGCACGCGCGGGCGAAGGCCACGGCGCCGTCGGTCACGGCGTCGTACTTGAGGTAGCGCTCGGCGAAGAAGCGCTCGCGCCAGTAGTGGGTGACGTCGCTGACGATCTCGACCCGCGTCACGCCGCACGCGCGCAGGGTGTCGCTGAGGAGGTAGCGCACGGCGTCGGGCTCCACGCCCCCGAGCGCCGCGGCCACCTCGGGGAACTCGTCGGCCACCTCCTCGGCGTACTCCGCGAGGATCTGCGCGGTGCGCGCGCGGTTGTCGTAGAGCGTGCCGTCGAGGTCGAAGGCCACCAGCGGCGGCGCGGCCGAGCCCGCGAGGTCCGTCGCTCGCTTGAGCACGCGCTCGAGCACCTCGATCTGGTGGGGGAGGGGCGGGGGCAGCATCGCGCCGACGCTATCGCCGCCGCGCGGCCGTTCGCAACCGGCATCACACCTCGGGCAGCGTGCGCCCGTACGCGACGAGGGCCTCCTTCAGCCGCGTGGAGGCCGCCGTGCGGTGCATGTCCCCGCGCCACGCGAGGTAGATCGTGTCGGGGATGAACGGCAGCTCGGGGTGCAGCCGCCGGAGCCTCCCGGGGTGCCCGTAGCCCGCCACGCGCCGAGGGATCACCCCCACGCCCAGCCCCGCGAGCGTGAGGCTCTTGACCAGCTCGAGGTCGCCGCACGAGAGCGTGCGCGCCGCGAGGGCGCTCTCGCCGGTCATGCGCTGGATGAGCTCCTGACACTGCGCCACGCGGCCGCTGTAGACGAGCGGCCCGAGGCGCAGGCGGGCGAGGGCGGCGTCGCGCGTGGCGGCCTCGGGCTCGTCGACGCACACGAAGAAATCCATCGCGTCGTGAAAGAGCTTCACCAGCACGAGGTCGGGGTGCGGCATGGGGTTCACCAGCAGCGCGTAGTGAACGTCGCGGGCGAGCACCGCGTCGCGCACCGCGGCGGTGGTGTGGTTCCAGAGCGTGAGCTCGATGCCCGGCGAGGACTCGAGGAACCCGCGCATGAAGCCCGGTAGAAAGTACGCCCCGAGCGACTCGTGGCACCCGAGCACGAAGCGCCCCTGCTCGCCGCCCTCGAGCCCGCGGATCTCCATCTCCATGCGCTCCACCGTGGCGAGCACCTCGCCCGCGTGGCGCACGAGGGCCTCGCCCGCCTCGGTGAGCCGCACGCCGTCGCGCCCGCGGTGCAGGATCGTGGTCTTGAGCCCGTGCTCCAGGCTCTGCACCGCGCCCGTGAGCGTGGGCTGCGTCACGCCGAGCGCGCGCGCCGCCGCGCTCAAGCTCCCGTGCTTCGCGATGGCCTGCACGTACCGCAGGTGGGCCAGGTGCACGTTCACCGGACCGAACCTCCGTGGTCGAAGAGCCCTCGCATGGCGCCGAGTGTTGCAGATTTTCGAGTCGGCAGCGGAAGGGAGTGCCGCCGTCACGCGGGCGCGCGGGCGCCGGTCGCGCCCCCGAGCCAGCGCGCGGTGAAGAGCGCGCACCAGAGGAAGTTCATCACGTGGAGGCTCACGGGGCGCCGGCGGCGCAGGCGGTCCATCGCGTCGCGCACGAACC